>JAHIFK010000168.1 GCA_018900975.1 Methanobacteriota archaeon | reverse complement strand
TCCACGATGAGCCCCCACCTGTAAAGAGGAAGCCAGTAATAGGAACCAAGCACTTTTTCGCCCTTATAGTTGACATATTCGTCTATCCCGTTCTTTTCATATGTCACTTCCCTGACAGCATGATTGTCAGGGATGCTGTGAAGCAGTATCATCGACCTGTTCTTGTGAAATATGATGTTCCCGTCCTTATTGACGATAAAAACCTCCCCTGATTTCCCGACATCTATGTTTTCGATTATCCTGTACAGGTTCTCAAGGCTGACCCTTGCTGCCATTATTCCCGTTATAGTGCCGTTGTTTTTGACAGGGTTTGCTATTATCATTTCTGAATAGCCCGTAATTTCAGAAAGAGAAACATCGGACACATACAGTTTTCCATTTGCAGCCTCGGTGAAATAACGTTCATTGCCAGCATTTCCTTTTCTATCCAGGGTCGAAAAAATGATACTTCCATTAAGATCAAGTATGAAAAATTCCCGGTATACTCCCCTGTATTCTCTCTCAAAAGTATCAAGGTACTCACGGAGCTGTTTTTTGTCCGTACACACAAGTATCCTGGACTGTGAGATAACTCGTATGTCGTCTTTTCTCGCAGCCATCCAGTTATCAATGGCATTCCCGGTATTTTCTGTCGCCCCGAGAAGTTTTTCCATCACTGATCCACTGATGGCTTCTTTGCTGCTATCATAGGAGATATAAGCTACAATGGAAAGCGGGATCACAGATATCAAAAGAAAAAAAATGATAATTTCTGATCGTATTCTCACATATCCACCACAAAGATCATAAATTGCTTGTTCTTCGTAGCGCAGCTTTTATGCGGGCTTTTAATTCACTTAGATTGAAAGGTTTTGTTACATAGTCATCGGCGCCGAGTTCAAGACCCCTGACTTTATCTCCGACATCATCTCTTGCTGTCAGCATGATGATCTGTGTGTTCTTTAAGGTCATTTCTGTTTTTAACCGGTTACACACATCATAACCGTCCATTCCCGGCATCATAAGGTCGAGAAGTATTACATCAGGCGTCTCTGCTGTTGCTTTCTGGAGTGCATCCCTGCCGCTGTATGCTTCGACAACTTTGTAATTCTCACGTTCAAGTGATCGCTTCAAAGGCAGGAGCGAATCCATGTCATCGTCAACTATCAGAATTATTGGCCTGGTATCCGAAATGTTCAGTATCCGCGCTGCAATTTCATTTTCCGGAATGCCAATTATCCTTGACATCTCAATATTTGAAATATTACTATCCTTCTTCATCAGTTGAAGGATCCTGTCATCTATGGCATCTCTGTTCATTATTTACCCCCCGATCAATAATATGCTTCAGTCCATCCTTGAATTTTAGCAGGTATTTTGTGAGTTCGTTGTCCTGATTCAACCTGAAAAGCCTTATCTGTTTTCCAAGCGGCTTCTCGGTTATCAGATCTATTTCCAGAAGTGGTTCAATGACCCTGGATACTGTGGAATGTGATAGGCCGGTATCTGCCGCGATCCCGGAAAGGTATGTGTCGTTGTCTTTATTGTTAAGCAAATATTCCAGAACAGTTAGCTGCGCTGTATTGCCAAAGATTTTTTCAAGGAAACCAGGGTTTTGCATATCAATAATAGTGTTATCTTAATATTATATAAGATTATCTTTTTTTCGAATCACTGGGTTATGAGTTTGAACGTTATATTTTTATTACGACAGTTTTAAATTTAATATTTAGGTTAAATTTATTTTAGACGTGTCTGACCGTAAATATTAAATACTATTAAATTAATATGAAAGTTTGTCGATTAATAGACAAGCGGGTTGGGATGTTGTGGTGGTATCCTATCCAAAAAAACAGTGGAAAAAGTCCACATCTGCCTTACCCATGCGCAGATGGCAGCCGACGAAAAGGGCCAGTCAGCCCCGTTGCCCTTTCCGGCTGCCTGACAATCACAAAGGATTATTTTTCAAGGAATAGAATAAAATTAATACCTTTTGAATGCAAATAAGCCCTTTTGTGAACTACTCCGGGCTAAAGCCACGGAGCGTACCGCTGCATCGGCTCTTTATTGAAAGTCCTTGACGGTCGTAAATTCCCGTAGTTCCTACGGTACATATTGAAGGTTTATGTTTTATTATTATTGCAGAAACCCGAT
>JAHIFK010000003.1 GCA_018900975.1 Methanobacteriota archaeon | reverse complement strand
GTTTACCATGTGGTCTTCCATCTTCTTGAGAAACCGCGCTTTGATGTATTGTTCAATCTGCAGGACCTCAAAGATTTCACTTGGCAGATGCGCTATTACTTTAGGCTAACAGATGAACCTCCAAAGTTCGGGAGATATGCATGGAAGCAGAAGTTCGAATATTTCGGTGCAGGATTCGGGGCAGTCGTCATGGGTTTCACAGGATTATTGATGTGGCAGCCTTTTGAAGCCATGAAGTACTTCCCTCTCGGAGTCGTCCAGATAGCCAACCTGGTCCACACATGGGAAGCAGTCCTTGCTTCTCTTGCAGTGTTCATTGGGCATTTCTATGACGAGCACTTTACGAAATTCCTTAATATGTCCTGGATAACCGGCAATATCCCGGAGGAAGAGATGCGCCATGAGCATGCCCGGGAATATGAAGAAGTGATGAAAAATCAGGAACTTAGAGATGAAGTAACTGAGATAAGCCATGGGAAAGGTAATAGACTCATAATGGCATTTGGAAAGTCAGTCTTTACGGTTATCTTCATTGCTATCACCGTCTGGATGCTCTGGATATCGTATATGGTACTGGTTGAGGCAATTAATACATACATTCTATAAATATTTTTTTTTAAATATTTTTTAATGTATGCTGTTTTTTTATATTTCTTGCTGTTACAGGCGATCTTATGTCAAAAACAGCATAAAACCGACATAGTTGTGGTCAGATACATATTTACCATTGTCATTGGATAAATAATCATATGAATGGATATGAGTTTTGTGTTTGATATGGCCTGGACACTAATGCAGGTGATTTAATTGGCGGTCTTGAGACACATCTCACTCGATGATGAGCATGTACAGAAGATGATACCGTACCTTGAAAAACACGGAGGCAATCTATGCGCTGCCATCAGAGAGATCATAAACCGGGATGTATTGCACAGCTTGCACCAGAAATCATCAGCTATTGATACAAGTTTGCTCAACTGGATGCTTAAAGAAATGGAAGATATCCTTGTCCCTGATAAAGTGCTGGATGAAATAATTGATCCCGGGCTTATGACATCGATGTCAAAATTCGAAAGATCCGTAAGGCAGAAGCTGGAAGAGCTTGAGTGGGATATCGAAATGGTATTTAAATACGACTCAGAAACATATCCATCAGAGATATTGATAGAGATGAGGGGGTCCCGTCAACAAACTAAATTCCTGGCAAGCCTGCTGTCACAATATTTTGTCAAGAACTCACTCCATTATTCACCGCTTGAGATAAAATACGTTGTTAATATTAATTCATGTATAAAAATCGGGTTTTTCAGATCTAATAAAAAGGATGCCCAGTTGAGCCTGATTACTTTTTTTGGAGGTTTAAATGAAATAATCACTGCCATAAAGAGCCGTCCGGATTTCTGGAGAGACATTATCCACAGGCACCTGTCAAGCAATTACAATATGGTCACTGTACACAGGAATTATCTTGAAGATATTTTTACTGATAAGATACCTGTCGGAGAAATAATGATAGAGACCAGGGCAAAAAAACCATTACAGGATATCCCATTAAGAGAGTTCCTGGTTCTCATGAAGGAAGTCTATGAGGCGGCAAGGGTTGTAGACAGGGTGGAAATAGATAACGAAACTGTGATCGTTTCACATTATTATCGAAATAAGAATGCTGCAGAGAGATTAAAAAATAGCCTTATCCTGCTCCTGGAATCCAATGGTCATCTATATGATGCCAAAACTACCGCCAATATGATAGTGCTCAGGCACAGACCAGAGGTTGGGATGAAAATAAATGAAATGGTCGAGCACATGAAAACAAGCAACAGCACAGTGGACCAGGAATTAATGGTTTTCATGACTTTTCTGGAAGGACTTCGCGATTTGCCGGACATACCAATGTCCCTTACAGTTCTTGGCAGGAGGATCGGCAAGTCGCTGTTGCAGGAGTATGAAAAAGAGAACAGCATCAAGAACTGGGATCTGGTGAACTTCAAAAAAGCAATGGAAAACATCGATTCAAGGCTGCACAGGGTGAGCGAATGGAAACTGGAAGACAGGCATCTGTTATATACGATCCAGCAATGCAGCATTGCTGAAACCGGGAATACCTTTGACCGTTATATCTGCTATACTATCAGGGAGGTTTTCAAGGGTGTATTGGAACAGGCATTCGGTAATAAGGCAGAACTGAAGATCAACAAATTGATATCGCGCGGAGATAGTTTCTGTGAGGTGTCGATAAAGATACCGTGAGTTCGTTATGCGCTCAAATATAATGAATTAAAATATTATTTTCATCTGTTGATAATATTTATGCCATCTTATGTCAAAAGATGGCATACTTTGCCATTTTATGCCATTCCATGGTTTTAATGCCATTTTATTGACAAATATTGTTTTGACATTGGCATTGGATAGTATGTTATGGTGATAGAATATGAAATCGTGGCTTAAATATGTTGCAACGGTTGTAGTTGGCGCCACAGTGATGGGAGCTGCCTATCTCCTTCCCATGGGAGCCTTCCAGGCTTTCGTGATAGGGTGGCTGTTCCTCATTCCTGCGACCTTTGCTGTATACATGGTATTCTCGCTGAAAGAATACATGCAGGACAGGAATAACAGGATCGTAGTTTCAGTAAAACCCACTGAAGCGATGAAAGCGCTGGCACGCAAGGAGGCTGCTCTGAAGATGGAAAAGGAACTCCTATATGAAGAGCTGCAGAAATAAACGGGAACGGAGGGAATAATATGATCGTCACAAGACACATCTCTCTGGACAACGACTGCATCGATAAGATGCAGCCTTATGTCCAAAAACATAACGGCAATTTCAGCGCTGCGGTAAGGGAGATCATTGACAGGGCAGGAAAATACAGTTCCCTCCAGAATTCCTCTTCGATTGATTCTTCACTGTTCAAATGGATGCTTGCAGAGATCGACGGCAGACTTGTGCCTGAAAACCTGCTGGATGAGATGATAGGTCATTCGCTGATAAATTCCATGAGAGGGCTTGAGGAGCACCTGCGCAACAGGTTCAATGATCTTGAATGGAACATTGACCTTACAATAAGATCAGATGGTGATTCATCTCCATCTGACGTGCTGATCGAAATAAAAGGCGCTCCCCAAAAAATAAAATTCGTTGCATCGATCTTATGCCAGTACATTGTGAAGAATTCACCTGATAACGCATCGCTCGGTATCCGGTCGATCGGCAATTTCAGCGATTGCCTGAAAATCGAACTATCAAGATCAAATAAAAAGGATGCACAGAACAG
>JAHIFK010000167.1 GCA_018900975.1 Methanobacteriota archaeon | reverse complement strand
ATAGTCCTGCCACTCTTTTTCGCCTGCATCGAACAAGTCCAGGATGAACCTTTTATTATCCAACCGTTCTTTTATCAGCTCTTTATCCAGTCCGGTCTTATAGCGCCTCATCCCATTTTCCATGTTCATTGCATACTCATCAAGGGATTTCATGCGCTCCTTAGCGGCATCCATGCCGATCATTTTTAAAAATAACGGAACATCCATTTCTGCGTACTGTCCGGAATTACTGTTGATACCTTTAAAAAGGAAAATAAATTCCAGCAGGAATCCCCGGGTCAGCTCCTCTGGTTCGATATCTCCTTTTCCAACTGAATATAGGCTTTGCAGAGCTGAAAAATTAGAAATGGTTTCGTTCTCAGTTCTGATAATGTTCTTAAAAACCCTTATGCATTCCTTGGCATTGTTTTTTTCAAGGAGGTTCATATCCTTAAAATATTTATCCGAGTAAATATTATAAAGATGCCTCTCGATGTCGTTCAGATGATCGAACAGCCTGTTCCGTGCGTCCTGCAGCGTATCGCTTGAACTGAGGATATTGTGGATTTCGGGGTCGCATTCCCATAATGTTTCTATCAGTTTTGTTTTTTCGGACTTCAGTAATTCTTTCATCATAGCCTTAACCCTTTCATATTAGTTTTCCCCCACATATACTCATTCAACCTTTTTCGCGCCATTCCCCGGAATTAATTCCGGGGTATTCAAATATATCGTCTGCGACGGGAAGGCTATCTCAACACCAAGTTCTTCAAGCAGTTCCATTATCTTTAAATTGAATTCTCCCCTGACTGTTAGAAAATCTGCCCATACTGTAGTTTTCGTAAAACAGTAAATATAAATATTCAAAGAAAACGCCCCAAAATCCGTGAATTTTACCATATAGAATGAATGATCAAATTTGTCATCTTCTTCAATGATATTTTTTATGCCCTCTACCACGTCCTTTATTTTGGCTACTGAAGTGCCGTACGTAACCCCAAGGTAAAATTCTATCCTGCGTTTTTTCCTTGCTGAATAATTCACGACCCCGCCCTTGATGAACTGGCTGTTTGGTACCGTGACAAGTGCCTGGTCAAACCTGCGGATACGTGTTGACCTGAAGCCTATATCTTCCACCGTACCCTCGATGTCTCCGATACTTATCCAGTCGCCAAGCTGGAAAGATTTGTCAGAGAATACAGTGATAGAACCAAAGATATTACTCACGGTATCCTGCGCCGCAAGCGCGAATGCAAGACCCCCAAGACCGAGTCCTGCAAGCAGGGATGTAATATCATAGCCGAAATTTTCAAGAATGAACAGTACCCCAAGCATTCCCACAAGTATTCGAAGGCTTTTTATTATTAATGGAACAAGCTGGTCATCAAGCGTGCTTTTGCTTTTTTTGGCTTCCTGATGAAGGTAATACGCCAGGACATCTATGAGTTTGAATATTAAATAAAGCGCTATGAACGAGATCGAAAGAATATAGATTTTATGTATTATATCAGAAACCGTAAGACCAAATTGACTTATCGTTTCGGGCAGCTGCAAAGTAAGTATGGCAATATAGAACCCCTGAAGAAGTATAAAATAGCTTAGCGGTTTTTTTATTGCATTTATTATCAGGTCATCAAGCTCGCTTTTAGTTTTATTTACAAGAGCGGTTATTTTTTTTTCAAGAATATACAGGATAACAGTCCTGATAATAAACGTTAGAAGTATTATCGTAAAAAATAATAAAAGTCTTTCAATAGACACGCCAAATAAATTGTAATTCAATATTCCTGAAATCGTTATCATTGACCTATTTAGTCTAACAGAAGTAACCATATAAATATATTATGGTATAATTAGAACCTATAAAAAATTTTAATGCCATATGTATTTCAAGTATGATGTTTCTGGATATGTTATTTCTTTAATTTCTAGATATGAACTAAATTAATACAAATATAAACAAAAATATAGATGGAAACTAAAGGGATTTATACCATACGTTCATGCTCTCGAAGTTCCCTGAAATATTGGTATTGTTCACAAGCGTCCCGCTGTACCTGTACCCCATTTTTGCAAAGATCATATTTATGCCGCAGGAAAAAGCTCTGGCGATGGTATAAGCTGTCCTGATATTTCTTTTATGCATTTCGTTCTCCATCTTTTGCAGAAGGTATACACCAAGACCATACCCCTGATATTCGGGCAGCGTAGCAAAGTCTGTCATCTCTACATTTTGAGAGACCACGTCCATTTCAGTCGATGCCAGGGCGACGATCTTATTATTTTTTCGGATGCTGAAATAAATAAAGTTTTCATCCATGGTTTTCCTGATGTATTCCGGTTCATGTATAGGGAACGGATACGTTTCAAAAACAGTCCTGTAAACCTCTGCTATTTGATTGATTTCGGAAGTATCACATATTTTGTAATATAATCCGGCTGGCAACTCCACCGCGCCTCCTTGAACGGATTTTTCTGTGGCTGCATTTAATATTTCCCTTATCTTTTCAGGGTCACAGTTTTGCCTTCTTGATCCTGTGAAATACTTCCCCATGAAATATACATCCTCACTGGCATTGTAGAAACCGGGGATAGAAGCTTCAACCGAATAACCATACTCAGTAAATCCATCCTTTGCATAGGATGGGACTTTAGCGATTATTTTAGAATACTTTTCTTTTGAAGCAAGTTCATCGAGTTCATCCAGGATGCCAGGGAAATCGTGTCTTGAGAGTTTCAAGAGATAGATGCGGTCGTTATATTTCCCGTGGTGTAAAATGGAGCTGCCAATAGTTTCAATGGTGTCATTCATCATCTTTTATATCTGCTCTTCTGTTCAATCTATCGGTATTTTCAGGAGTTAAAGATATGGTATCATCGTAATCGCACAGGAGTTTCTCGACGCCGAGAGCTTTTATTTCTTCTGCGCCCTCGAGTTTAAGCTGGAGTTTACAATCCTCGCAGTTCCTGTCACAGAATATCGGCTCATAACTATCAGGTTCCTTGTAAGTTGTAATAACCCCTTCATAATTCCTAAGTATTACTTTATTCGTGGACCATGAAATCAGGTAATTTGGCATTATGGGAATTTTCCCACCGCCGCCAGGAGCGTCGATCACATAAGTCGGCACGGCAAACCCACTTGTATGTCCTATCAGGCTTTCCATGATCTCGATGCCTTTTCCAACAGGTGTTCGGAAATGTGATAATCCCTCTGACATATCGCACTGGTACAGATAATAAGGTCTTACCCTGTTCTGGACAAGCTTATGGACGAGTTTTTTCATTATCCTGGGACAATCGTTCACTCCGGCAAGCAGCACTGACTGGTTGCCAAGAGGTATTCCCGCATCTGCAAGCTTCCTGAGTGCTTCTTTCGAGGATGCTGT
>JAHIFK010000002.1 GCA_018900975.1 Methanobacteriota archaeon | reverse complement strand
GTGCGCAGTCCTGGCTCACAGGGCAATAGGGGAACTGCTTACCCCGATCTACATTGATACAGGGCTCATGCGTAAAGGTGAGACCGACAGGATAAAGACTATATTTGCTGACATGAACCTCCAGGTCATAGACGGGAAAGAAAGGTTCCTGAAAGCCCTGAAAGGCCAGACAGACCCTGAGAAAAAAAGGAAGGCAATAGGCGAGGCGTTCATAAGGGAATTTGAAAGAGAAGCACGCATTCTGGGCGCCAGATACCTTATACAGGGGACGATATATCCTGACAGGATAGAATCCGAAGGCGGGATAAAGAGCCACCACAACGTGGGAGGTCTTCCGTCCGTTATCGATTTTGATGGCATAGTCGAGCCTATCCAGGATCTCTATAAGGATGAGGTGCGTGAGGTGGCAAGGGCGCTTGGGCTTCCAAAGGAGATATCTGACAGGATGCCGTTCCCTGGACCTGGTCTCTCGGTCAGGATAATAGGCGAAGTGACTGAAGAAAAGATCGACGTGGTGAGAGCAGCCAACGCCATCGTGGAGGAGGAACTGGTCGAACAGTTCGCGCCGTGGCAGACATTTGCTGCGCTTATCGAAAAAGGGACGGGCGTGAAGGGCGATAACCGCGTGCATGGTTGGATAATCGCTGTGCGCGCCGTGGGTTCAAGGGACGGGATGACGGCTGAAGCGATGGAGCTTCCATGGGATGTGTTGAGGAAGATCGAGTCGCGAATTACGTCTGAGATACCAAGCGTTGCCAGGGTGCTTTATGATATCACGCCGAAGCCGCCGGCGACGATAGAGTTTGAATGATGGACTGAAAGCTGAAGGGCATAAGGAAACATCTGTTACAAAAATTTAAATAGTATGCTCCTTAAATAATGCTTTGATGGTGAAATCGTCTCTTAAAAAGGTTTTTATCAAGAATTTCAAAAGTCTTCATGATTGTGAGATCGATATTGGGAAGATGAATGTAGTGGTGGGGGCTAACGCTTCGGGGAAGTCCAATTTGGTTGAAGCATTCAGACTTTTGAAGAGGATTTACGCAGATAAAGACAGCTTCCCATTTTTAGAATGGTGGGGTTATAATAATGTAGTGTGGCAGAGAAAGGAAGAGTTGCCTATAATTATTGGGCTGCTTTTTGATATTGAAGGTTATGAAGTCTATTTTGAAACAAACTTTACTGGAGCAGGTGGAAAATTCCAGATTTTGCGAGAGGTCTTGGAAATTAAAGGATACGTGATGTTTGAGAAAGGAGGCAATAAGATTGCCATTAAACATGATGCGGATTTTATAAATAATATTATTAAAAATATTCATGAATATGAATCATCCTATGATATAACTATACTAAAGAAAGAGATAAGAAAATTAACAAAAGAGATAAAAATCGAAGTAGATTTTGAACAAAGATTCTTAGAAAATGAGAATATTCGGGATGTAGTTTATGGAAGTGGGGAGGGTTGGCTTACTAAAAAAAAGACGAAAAATAGATATAGATTATCTCGTGTTTGGGATAGAAAAAATTCAGATGGAAAAAGTATATTTATATGTCCAACTCTCGATTATAAGGGAGAGAGCTATAGTGCTGAATTGCCACTAAATAAGATTTCCGTAGATACAATCATTTCAACTCTTACCAAACTCTTGATTTTGTATCCACTTAATATTCGTTTAATGAAAATACCTCAAGCTCTTAGAAGAGAAGAAACTCTAAAAGAAGATGGCAGCAATATCGCAAGTGTCTATCACACCGTTTATCTCAAGGAAGGCAAAATTCCGGAAGAAATATACAATCCCCTTACAATGGTTTTTCCAAAAACAGATGTACGCCCACATATTACCGATGATGGCAGGGTCATGATTAAATTCTTAGAAGATGGTTTTGACCTTTTACCGCCCAATACCTCCGACGGATTCTACAAAATTTTAACTATGCTCATAGCGATTTACTTAAAACCACCCCTACTCATAATCGATGAAATCGAAAACTCCCTTCATCCGGAAACCCTGGAACTTATTTTAGATACAATAAAGGCAACTGATATTCAAGCAATAATAACAACTCATTCACCTGTTGTTGTTGATATGACCGAGCCGGATGATATGGTACTTGTTGAAAAAGAACAGGGAGAATCCAGATTCAAGAGAATTAAAGACCCTGAGAAAATAAGAACCTTCTTAAAGGAAAAAGGTATAAAATTTAGTGTAGGCTGGCTTTATGGAGAGCTATCCGACATCGAATAGAAAACATGAAAATAAAACTAATTGTCGAAGATCTTTATGGTGGGCCTTTTTTTATAGATGTGATCCAACGACTTAAAGATGCAAACCTGGTTAATAAAAACCTGATAATTCCAAAACCAAAACATTTACCCGCTGATTGTAATCAAAAACTGGATGAAATTTTGGAATATATTGATAATAAGGTAGACAGGATAATTATTGTTCTTGCAGAATATGAAATCGAAGAGTGGATATGCATCAGTAAGGATTTGAAATGGAAGCACTCAAAGCCTTCAGAGGAACTGAAACGCAAATATGGATATGAAAAATACAAACTCCCAAAGTACGCAAACGAACTGGATTTCAATAAGCTTCAAAAGAATTGCAAATCCTTTAAGGCATTCCTCAATGCTTTGATACCATAACTGACTTCTCAACTAAACCAATGAGGGGAATCAATCCAACCGCCCTATGTGCGATCCTGAATTACATTTCCTCAAGCATCGTAAACCCATAGAACAGCCTTTTTTCAATATCATCCAGACCTTCGAGGTCGTCCTGTTCTATTGTAACCCCGTTCGCGGATATCAGACTCCCATCAGCCTTTGAAGTTTCATGCAGTATTACTGAGTTTGCCGTGATCTTGCCAAGTATCCTGCAGTTCCTGCCGACCCTCACCCTTTCCCTTGAATCAAGATTTCCATGAATTGTGCATCCCGACCCTATAACAATGCCGCCTGTTGTGCGTACGCTGCCGAATAGCGTGATGTGGTTCCCCATGGACATGGAACGGGCACGGATATTGCCGAGCAGGCGGCAGTGGTTCCCGATCACAGCGCGCGAGGTCGTCTTCATCATATCAAGGTCCATTTTTGTCTTGTTGGGGATTGACATAACCCTGCTTGCAGGAGCATCCTCTGAAAAAAGATCCTCAAGCGCTTTTTCGACCTCCTCTTCATTCCCCATTTGCAAAAGCGCCATCATATAGAAGAAAATAAACATTAAAATTGGAAGAGGGTTTCTTACGATTATCCAGCCTTTTACATCGTAACCCCCGTCTATTTTAACATTGTTACCGACATCAAGACTGCCAGCGGCATGGAGCTTTCCTTTGATATTTACAAATTCTCCAAGATAGGCGTCCGTCTTTGTTCTGACGTCCCCTGTTATCTCAGACCAGAGGTCTATTCTCACATCGTTCTCAGAGAGAATGTTTCCGTTTATCTTCACATGCTCACCTGCTACAACACTATTTCCAATCAGTCCAAAACCTAGCTCTGAATAGTTCCCTACCAGAATGTCACCGTCAACTATGATCGAATGTTCCTCCATCACAGTATAGTCCGGTATTATCAGTCCCTTCAGTTCAGTAATATAAATGTCTCCACTTCATTATAGTTGCAGGGTTACATAAATCTTAATATCATTCAGTGCGTTGAAGTTGCCATGTGCGAGCTAAAGATAATCTTCAAAGGAAGTGTCATAATGGAAGACGTGGTACGAATAAAAGCTGACGGGGATTCGATCAAACTTTTTGGAATGCTTGGAGAGGAAAAAACAGTTTCCGGCAGGATAATGGATGTCAACCTGACAAAACAGGAAGCTATTATTGACGGTTGAATAATCAGGTGGCAGGAATATAATGACGGCGAAAGTTGCAATAAATGGCTATGGAACGATAGGAAAACGCGTGGCTGATGCGGTAGCAGCACAGGATGACATGGAAATAGCCGGTGTCGTGAAAACCCGCCCGAGCTTTGAAGCAAAAATGGCGCTTGAAAAGGGATATGAACTCTATGCAGCTTCAAAAAAGAAGCTTGATGATTTCAGGAAATCAAAGATCGAGGTCAGCGGCACGCTTGAGGAACTGCTGGAAAAAGCTGACATCGTGATAGACGCCACGCCGGGTGATACAGGAGATGAATACAAGAAGCTGTATGAAAAACACGGGGTCAAAGCCATCTGGCAGGGTGGGGAAGAGCATGGACTTACCGGATTCTCATTCAATTCTGAAGCCAATTACAATAATGCACTGGGCAGGCAATTTGCAAGAGTGGTATCATGTAATACTACGGGGCTTGTGAGGGTGCTATATGCTCTTGACTCGGAATACGGCGTTAAGAAAGCCAGGGTAACTCTTATGAGACGTGCAGCAGATCCGGGAGACATAAAAACCGGGCCGATCAACGCGCTTATCCCTGATCCCATCAAACTTCCGTCCCACCACGGGCCAGATGTAAATTCCATTCTTCCGGGCATCGATATCACCACCATGGCTGTAAAGACATCTACCACCCTCATGCACCTTCACGCACTGAACATCGAACTGAAAAAAACATGCAGCGAAGAGGAGATAATAAATCTCTTCGGGACAAGGCCCCGCATCAGGCTCGTGAGCAGTAAAGACCGGATAAAATCCACAGCAGAAGCGATGGAATTAGCTAAAGACCTGGGTAGACCCAGGGGCGATATGTGGGAGAACGTAGTGTGGAAGGACTCGATCGCTATCAACAAAGGAGAACTTTATTTCTTCCAGGCGATACACCAGGAATCAGATGTTGTCCCTGAGAACGTGGATGCCATACGCGCGCTTTTGGAACTTGAAAAAGACGGGATGCGCTCAATAAAGAAAACGAATACAGCACTTGGGTTGGCTACCTCATAAAATTATTGCGTAACATTTAATTAGGTTAGCATACAACTTTAAATCCGATGAATAAATTAGCTTCGGCATGTATTTGCGCTATCGTTCTGCTGATACTGGCTGGTGGGGTCAATGCAATTTCCGTTGAGAACGTAAAGAAACTCGATATACCTGAAACAGACCTGTGGGATATAGTCCTCAGCCCGGATGGAACGCAATTAGCGTATATTGCCTACGATGATGTGCGTTTACAGCAGGTATTTGTTATAAATATCGATGGAACAGGCAGGAAAAAGCTGACAGAAAATCCAAATAAAAAATGGGAACTTGCATGGGGAAAAGAAAAGATCGCCTATGTCTCTTATGGAAAAGATGGACTGGAAAAGATATTCGTAATAAACCCGGACGGGACGGGGGACACTCAGCTAATTGATGACAATACAAGGCAGGGGAACATGGGTTCTGACAAGCCGCCAGCATGGGCGGCGCCTTCATGGAGCCCTGACGGTAAATCACTAGTATATACATCACTTGACGAGAAAGCTAACCCAAAGATGTACCGAGTGAATGCGGACGGCACAGGCAAGAGTCTGATCCATGAATCTGAATTCAGGCAGTGGAGCCCGGCATTCAGCCCTGACGGCAATAAACTTGTATATGTATCCTATCCTGAGGCAAAATTCAAAGAAGAGATTTTCATACTGGAAGGAAATGTAAGGAGGCAGCTTACATTTGACGAGATAAAGAAAAACTATCCTGTATGGGGGCCCGAGGGCACGATAGTATTCGTTTCATACGAAAGTGTGATGTCGTCTGGAGAAAAACTTTTTGCAGTACAACAGGATGGAACGAACTGGAGACTGTTTGTCAACACAGATTATAAACAGAGAAGCCCGTCTTTCAGCCTCGACGGCAGGAAATTCGCATATGCTGCGATTGATGTTTCTGGAAATGTTAAGATAGCAGTGGGGGATGTAACCGGAATAACAGGCACATCAACCCCGGTGATCACCACCGCAACGCCTGAGTCTACATCTACTTTAAAGACACCGGCGATCACAAAGGAGACACCTGAAGATAATGGAAATGTCCTGTGGACAGTGTTAATGGTCCTTGCCGCTGCAGTTGTATTACTGGTCGTTGCGATGGCATTAAAAGATCACTTCAAAAAATGATCAATCCACTTTAAATGGGAGCAGTCCTTTTTTCTTTATCCACCAGTAGGCTGCCCATGTGGATATTACTGTAGATGCAAATAGAAGTGTCAAATACCACAACCTGTCATCAGGACCGAGCTCAAATGCGGAACTGCCGAGAATAGTGGCGAGTGTGTTGGGTACAAGCACAGCAGTGCCCAGTATAGTAAGCCACGCTACCACCAGGGCAAGCCTGTTGTTCAATATCTGGAGCTGGTTGTTGTAAATGCTTTGCATCACTTCAAGACCAGAAGCCAGCACCTCGGACATGTGTTCGGAAAGTGCAATATGCCGGTTAACGTCATCAGAGAGGATGCCCACCCGCGCCAGCAGTTTGGGACTGTCAGTGATGATCTCGGCATCCCCGTGGCGCAGTGAATTTACTACATCAAGAGTTGCCCATAGCGTATCAAGGTAACTTATGAGAGCATGCTTCATATTGTGTATCTCAGGGGCAATAGATGCCCGTGGAGCTAACGGGTCAACCAGCATCCTTGTCAACTCATCCCCCTGTGACTCTATTTCGCGCAGATGGTCAAAATTCCGATTGATGTTTTCATCTATTATTCTCGTAAGTATGATGGTCAGTTTATCCGGAGTGGCAAGGGTAGGTTTTATCTTTCTCATGAAGGCATCGGCGTAACGGGATAACCTGATCAACCGGTTGACGTTCTCATCATGAATTGTGAGTATCAGGTCTTTTCTAATGAGTATCAATATCGGACTGATGAGAACATCGAATTTCTTAACATTCACTGCGGGGAGCATTACCCCAAGTTCGGTGTCCCTGTCTTCATATGCTGAAAGATAACTGGATAGCAGGGTGGGTACAAGGGTAGAACTGAAACCGAGAGATGCCGCGATGATATCTGCATCTTTTTTTATGTCTTTTACCGGGAAGTTCAGCCAGGATATCGAGGACTCACTAAGGAATTGTATAAAATCGTGGGGATTATCTCCTGTCATTTTTAAGGGTTTTCCACCAGTTACAGGAAGCGCCACGCAGAAAGCGCGTCTGGCGTCAGGCTGAACACTGGCCGGTTCTTTTTTCTCTTCCGGAGCTGGCGTTATTCTGGCTTCTTCCTCAGTCATGCGTCCCTCGTATTATGATAGAAGGATTATCCAAAGTATTAATCCTTTTCGATGGTGCATTGTTGAAAATGATATGAGATCATGTCATTATCCAAATATTGGTGAATTTGATACAAAGAGTTATATTGTTATATGGTAATTATTCTTGGGTGATATTTGATGTATTGTACTAAATGTGGCACACAGAATTCCGATGATACAAGTTTCTGTAGTAAATGTGGAAGTAATTTCAAATATATTAAACCAGAAATTGACCGGAGTGGAATCACAGGGGAGTTAGGAAAAGCGGGAATTCCTGGATTCAGGTCAGGCAAAGCTTGGAAAATGGTCCTAGCAACTTTGGTATATTTGAATATTGCAATTTTTCTTTTTGTTATTGGAGCTGCTGTAATTACCGCGTTCGTATTTGGATTAGGTTCTTCTCCATAGATTCTACGTGTATGTATCGTAATAAAATATAAAAAATTAGACGACGAGAGGGGGACTTGAACCCCCGAGCTCCTTGCGGAACACAGGGTTAGCAACCCTGCGCCATACCGGGCTTGGCTATCTCGTCATATTTGAGATGAAACACTCTCAATAGAAAACAGCATTTGGGATTCTTTCTAATTTACTGTTTGCTATATAATACTTTTTACTTAAACAATGTAAGTAGCGGGCACGCCTGACGGTCGCTGCTCCTTCCGTTGTCCAGTGATCCACGGATCCGCCTCCGCCCCGCGACCCCATGAGCGATAGTTGTTCACGGCTGGTTTGCTCCCTTCCGGGCCTGGACCGTTGTCCGCGATTAAGATACAATGACCTTCCTTCAGGAAAGCCACGGTACCAACACCAGCCCCATAGGACGGGGTTTCACAGTAGAACCTGTGGGTTGGGCAGCAGTTAGAACCTCTTCTGCCTGGCTTCGCCCCCCGCTATCGACGGTTTCGGGTTACAGATAACGCCGAGTTACCCGGGCTAGCCCGCCGACGCTAAATTTGTCCTTGCATGCAATAAAGTTATCTCAACGTGAGACAATGTTATGTCATGGAAGAATTGATCGGTTTTGTTGCAAGCAATAATAAATTAAGCAAGATACTTGCGGTACTGGATTCAAAAGGTCCGATGGACAGCACGACCATTGCCAAGACGACCCGAATAGTCGGTGCGGATAAGGGTATAGAAGAACTGTTAGCAAGGAAGCTTCTCAAGACAGAAGGCAATAAATATGCCCTGACAGAACTGGGTATACAGGTCAACCATAAGCTAAGAGGCGTGCGATAAATTTCCCGTCTCCCAATTGGGAGCTGATCCTGCGATTCTGTCTCCCTAATGGGGGGCTACTCATGCTTTTTTGCCTTTACGGGCAGTAAAAATGTAAACGTACTTCCATCACCGAATTTGCTTTGCGCCGATATTGTGCCCCCGTGCAGTTCCACAAACTGTTTTGTAACCGCAAGCCCAATTCCTGTGCCGCCATATTTTCTTGAGCTTCCTGAGTCTATCTGGACGAACTTCTTGAAAAGCTTGCCCATGTCTTCTTCCTTTATACCGATGCCTGTATCTGAGACAGAGAAACTTGCCATATCCCCTTCCTTTTTCGTTGTTATTTTAATTGTTCCTCCTTCTGGTTTGCTGAACTTAACGGCATTTTCAAGGAGATTTGATAGCAATATTGCGAACTTCTCCATGTCAGCCTCGATAAATTCAAGTTCGGTATCGAGTTCTTTTTCGATAACAATGTTATTCTTTGCAGCCTTTTCTTTTATAATGTCAATAACGCCATCTACCGCTCCATGAACAAACATTCTATCCATGCTTAATTTCAATGTTCCATCCTCTAATTTGACAGCATCAAGTATCTGGTTTATGATCTTTAGCAGATTATTGCCGCCATTTAGAATATTATTCAGATAATGCTCCTGTTTGTCATTTAATTCCCCAAAGGTTTTCTGCTTCAGTATCTGTGAAAATCCGATAACTGCATTCAGAGGCGTGCGCAGTTCATGGCTCATAGTCATAAGGAAATCGGTTTTAGCGCTGTTAGCCCGCTCTGCTTCTTCTTTGGCCCGTATGTGGGCTCTTTCAGCCTGCCTGCGCTTGATAGCCTCGCCAAGCACATTTGAAACCGTCTCCAAGAACTGCATCTCATCCATAGTAAATATACGCGATTTTACCGAGTGCGCCTCTATCACGCCAAACGGATTTTCGGGTTTACCTATAATAACGCTTATACCGCTCACAACCCCATAATCCTCAAGAAGCTGCGTATGGAATCGCTTTTCTGTGCCTATGTCTTCAAGTATCACAAGTTGTTTGGATATGAACGTATAGCCTGCCATGGAATCTGTTCCTACAAATAATTTTACGCTGCTTATATCACTCTCATATCCCATACCTGCCCTGAAGATCAGGGATTTGCCGTCCGGCAAAAGTTCCATGATCTTGCAGTATTCAATCCTGAAAGAGTTAGCAACAAGGCTGCAAGCCGCATCCAGCAAAGTATTAACTTCAAAACCCGAAAGCGCATCAAACTCAAGTTCGGCTATTGCAACAGCGAAGCGCTCATGAGATATTAATTTTTCATCTGCAAGTTTCCGTTCTGTGATATCTGTCAGGTACCCTATTAGTTCAATCGGAGAGCCTTGCGTGTCGCGTATAAGGTTCAATTCATCATGTATCCAGCGATAGGAACCATCCATGTGTTTAAAGCGATATTCATAAGAATGACGTCCTATCTCAAAAACCTCAGGCAGTTCGCGGAATATGCGAGGTCTATCATCAGGATGGATATTGTTCACCCAGAAACCAGGGTCTTCAATAAATTTCACAGGTTCATAACCCATCATCACAGCAACGTTCTCGCTTATGAATGTTATACTATGTTCACCAGTTTTCTTGCGTGTATAGATCACAGCCGGGTTTGAAGATACCAGGTATTTCAGACGTATTTCGCTTTTTCGAAGCCCTTCAGTAAGCTCTTTTACCTGCTTCTCAATAGCTGGGTTCTCTATGCTAGCTTCCATTTATCCTCTCAGTCTTATTTAAAATAATAGTCAGGCAATGTATATAAATATAATGCAGCAAAATAAATAAATCTTTTTCCTGAGTATTTTCAGATATTCGCAGATAATGGATGGGGCCGCTGAGATTTGAACTCAGGTCTCATGCACCCCAAGCATGAAGGATGGACCAGGCTACCCTACGGCCCCTCATTTTGCTGGATCATACCTGACGATCCATCAATGGGTGCATAGCCTTAGATATCCTGTTGGTATTTGACTTTTTCTGAACTTCGTTATTTGACGAAGTGCCTTTCGTTAGTTTTATATGCCCCAACATCATTACTTACTAACTTATATGACTGAAAACACAGCCATTGCTTCCATGCCTGCCCCATCGGCATCTGGCATAAATGCTACATATGATGATCTAAGGCACAAGCTTGCCGAGAAAATGGCCGGGGAAATAACATTATCTGACAATCCGGGTGAAACGCTAAAAAAGTGGCGCACGGTTTTTGAGATATCCCAGTCAGACCTTGCCGCATACCTTAAGGTGTCGCCCTCTGTGATAAGCGACTACGAGAGCGGCAGAAGAAAATCCCCGGGTATTTTTATCGTTAGCAAGATAATAGATGCCATCCTGGACGTGGACGTAGCGCGGGGGGGGGCGAAGATACGCTCTTACGAAGGTATGCTGCGCGGTGATGTCACTGCAAATGCTATCTATGACATTCATGAATATCTTTCTCCGATATCGGTGGAAGAGATGACAAAACTGCTTAAGGGAGATGTGGTTTACAGTCCTGGCATCGAACACATCAAACCATTGTATGGATACACTGTGATCGACAGCCTGAAGGCAATCCTTGAGCTTTCTTACAATGAGTTCCAGAAACTGTACGGGTGGAGTTCTGAGAGAGCCATGGTGTATACCAGGATATCAACAGGCCGGTCCCCGATGGTAGCGCTGCGGGTCACGAACCTGAAGCCAGGCTTGATCGTGCTTCACGGGCTTCCTGCTTCTGAGATCGACCCGATAGCAGCCAAGATCGCAGAAATAGAGCGCGTGCCGCTTATAGCCACGGTAATGCCGCTAAACGAACTGATCAGGGCCCTGCAATCCTACGATATGAAACATTAATTGCTGATTTATTTAAAAAGACTGAGGTAAAAATGAAATCTGGAATAGTATCATATGGCGCCTACATACCGCGCTATAGAATTAAAATAGAAGAAATAGCAAAAGTTTGGGGTGACAACCCGAACAGCATAATCGACGGATTGATGGTATTTGAAAAATCCGTTCCTGACATGGACGAAGATACCGTCACTATAGCAGTGGAAGCCGCGAGAAACGCGGTAAACCGCGCCGGTGTTAACCCTGAAAAGATAGGGGCTGTATTCACGGGTTCGGAAAGCCACCCATATGCTGTAAAACCCACAAGTACGATCGTTGCTGAAGCGATAGGCGCTACGCCCAACCTGACAGCCGCAGATTTTGAGTTCGCCTGCAAAGCCGGTACTGCTGCCATGCAGGCATGTGTCGGGATGACTGAATCGGATATGATCGAACTTGGGCTGGCAATAGGCGCAGATGTCTCGCAGGGCGCGCCGGGAGACGCTCTTGAATACACAGCCGCGGCGGGCGGTGTGGCGTACATTATAGGAAAGGAGAACATCATAGCAAGGATAGAATCAACATATTCATTCACCACTGATACACCAGATTTCTGGAGAAGGGAAGGAAAACCATATCCCGAACACGGAGGACGGTTCACGGGTGAACCGGGTTATTTCAGGCATGTGACCTCAGCAGCCGAAGGTCTTATGGAACGGCTTGGAACAAAACCCTCTGACTATAATTATGCGGTGTTCCACCAGCCAAACGGAAAGTTCCCAACGCGTGTGGCAAAGATGCTGGGTTTCTCAGGCGAACAGATAAAACCCGGACTTGTGGTATCGCGCCTGGGGAACACTTACTCGGGTTCATGTATGATGGGACTTGCTGCAATCCTTGATATCGCAAAACCCGGTGACAGGATATTCATGACAGCTTTCGGCTCAGGCGCCGGGAGCGATGCGTTCAGCTTCAGCGTGACTGACAGGATAGATGAGATAAGGAATGGGGCGCCCAGTGTGGAAGAGATGCTGGCGAACCCAATATATATCAATTATGCGACCTATGCGAAACATAAAGGCAAGATCAAGTTGTGAGGTGATTCAATGCGTGACGTAGCAATTATTGGAGTCGGATGTACTGAATTCGGCGAGTTATGGGATAGATCATTCAGGGATATTTTTGTAGAGGCTGGCGTAGCAGCAATCGAGGATTCGAACCTCCAGGGCGGAAAGATAGATGCGCTCTATGTGGGCAACATGAGCGGAGGGCGGTTCATTGAACAGGAGCATATAGGCTCGCTGATAGCTGATTATTCTGGTCTTGCAGGTTTTCATGTCCCCTCAACGCGTGTGGAGGCGGCATGCGCCTCAGGCGGTCTTGCACTGCGTCAGGGTATCATTGCGGTGGCTTCAGGCTATCATGATATCGTGATAGCAGGCGGAGCTGAGAAGATGACTGACGTTGACGTCGAAACAACCACTGATGCCCTTGCAGCCGCTGCTGACAGAGAATGGGAAGGCGTAATGGGCGCCACCTTCCCGGGACTTTATGCCATGATAGCGCGGCTTCACATGCATAAATACGGGACTACTTCAGAACAGCTCGCTTCTGTTGCTGTCAAGAACCATCATCATGGAACAATGAACCCCAAAGCGCAGTTCCAGAATGAGATATCAATAGATGCAGTCCTCAATTCTGTAATGGTGGCAGACCCTCTGCATGTCTTTGACTGCTCGCCGATATCAGACGGCGCCGCTGCTGTTGTTCTTGCGCCAGCAGAAATTGCAAAAAAGTTCACAGATACCCCTATATACATAAAAGCATCAGCCCAGGCAAGCGGCACGCTATCGCTTCATGACAGACCTGACATTACAACAATTGATGCAACGGTCGCTGCTGCGAACCGGGCATATAAGATGGCAAAAGTCACTCCAAAAGATATCGATTTCGCAGAGGTGCATGACTGCTTCACCATCGCCGAGATCTGCGCCATCGAAGACATGGGTTTCGTGAAAAAGGGAGAAGGCGGAAAAGCTACAATGGATGGCATGACCGCTATCGGGGGAAAGATACCGATTAACACGTCAGGCGGTCTTAAGGCATGTGGTCATCCAGTCGGCGCAACAGGCGTAAAGCAGGCTGTCGAGATGGTATTGCAACTTCGCGGCGAAGCTGGAAAACGTCAGATCGACGGCGCCGAGATAGGGCTTACCCATAACGTTGGAGGCTCAGGCGGCACTGCTGTTATCCATATTTTCGGGAGGTAACCATGACTGTAGCAAGATTCTGGAGACGGCTCAAGAACATGTACAATCTTATCGGAACGCACTGTGAAAAATGCGGTGGATTCTACTATCCGCCAAGGAACCTGTGCCCTAAATGCAGGCGCAGCAGCAGGTCAGTGCCGTTCAAATTCAAAGGCACCGGCGAAGTAGTAACATACACGATAGTGCACAGTTCTACAAAGGATTTCGAAAAGCAGACACCTTACATACTGGCAATAATCAAACTTGACGAAGGTCCCAGTCTTACCTCACAGGTGATATGCGATCATAGTGATATCCATATAGGCATGAAGGTAAGATCCGCTTTCAGGAAGCTGGGTGAGGAGAGCGAGAAAGGGATGCTGTATTACGGCACGAAATTCGTTCCTATGGAGTCCAGAAATAAATGATAGTCGTGCGCAAGCTTAACAAGAAATACAGAAAAACAAGAGCCATAAAAGACATTGACCTTCATGTAAATAAGGGCGTCATTCACGGGCTCATAGGTCCTGAAGCTTGCGGAAAAACCACCATTCTCAGGATACTCTCGACCCTTGTCAGACCTGAGTCGGGCGAGGCAACTATTAACGATATCCCGCTGGTAAAGGGATTAAACATCAGGAAAATTATCGGCTATGTTCCAAAGACGCCGCATCTCCCGAATGATTACACAGCAAGGGACCTTGTCAGGTTTGCAGCTTCGCTTCACGGGATACATGACAGGAACATCATTGAAAGCATTTTAAAACAAATAGGGCTTGAATCTGTTGCTGACCAGAGGCTTGACCGTTTTTCCCAGGCTATGGAGAAAAACGTTGCGTTTGCGATGGCGTGTGTCCATAACCCTCTTGTTTTACTGCTGGATGAGCCAATGGCAGGTCTTGACCCGGTTTCACAAAAAAGGATAAGAGAGTATCTTCTTGCCTCGAACAAGACTGTCCTTCTTACAGGAAATGACCTAGATACTGTGGACGGTCTGTGCAACAGTGTAACAGTAATGAGAAGCGGTTCTGTAATAGTGGACGGTGAAATGGCATCTCTCAGGCAGCAAATAGGCAAGGGAGCCATTGAGATCAAACTTATTGATGTGGGACAGACCCAGAAACTGCTTTTTGAACTTGAAAAGAACGGGGCAAAGGTAACTGTCAGCGGCGAATCGATATATGTGCATTATAAGAAAGATTCCGAGATCCCGGGTATAATGAAGATAGCAGCGGGCACCGCTGATATCATTGATGCAAGACCTGTGAAGATCTCGATCGATGACATTTTCGCGAAGTATCATCCTGTGGAGAAATAAATATGCTGTCTGTTATTTCCGGTTTTCTATCAATTGTGTACAATGAAACAAGGCGCCTTATAAAAAGTTTTTTAATTTCATATGTCTGGTTTGCCGTGCTTGTGTTGATATCAACGTACGCTCTCTTTGCAGAAAAGTATGTTGACTTGAGCATCGATGGGGCTCTCATGGCGTTCAAATACGTAGATAATCCCATGACTGATGTACTTAGCTACATTGTATCCTTTGCAGCAACGTCGTCATCAGAGGTCATGTCGGGCAATGTCCCTACACTGGTTTTTCCTGTCTCTATAGGAGTAATATTCTTCATTTTGGTCCCTCTCATGCTAAGTCTCACTTTCATTGGCAACCAGATTATTAAAAAAGCCAGCACTACGATCGCAGGAGAGGATGAAAAAAAGACGCTTTTTATCATGGCTTCAAGTCCGCAGACGAGACAATCTATATACATTGGTAAGTTCATCGGGCTTATCCTTTTGACCATACCAATGATAATTTTCTTTTATTTCATTACAGATCGGGTTTTCACTTCCCTGTTCAGTCCTGCATATAACGTAGGGATACTGGTAATGAAGCTGCTTTTCATCAATGCGGTGTTGTTCGCATCAGCAGGCATGTTCGTTTCAGTACTGTTTAAAAACGAGAAGAAAGCCTCATGGGCAGGGACGAGGATAGTCACAGTTGCTGCCACGCTGACCTCTATATGGATCATGATACCTTTTATTGATTTCATGTTGAACCTGACAAATAACAGCATGGATTTTCTGATATACCTTGAAAAGCTCACATGGCTCTCCCCTTTTACCCTTGGGCTGATGGCGGTTTATAACCCTTCTGTCTTTGCTGGTTATTTCAATATACTGATTGCCGCTTCTGTGATATTGTTTTTAATTGGTATGGTTACATTCATTAAGCAGGATTTAGAGTATTAAGATAAATGAACGATTTTCAAATGTCAAAGGCTGCGGATGAACTTGCTGAAAAGGTAAGCCCTTTTTTTTCCATATATGAAATACAGCAGCATGACGGCAAGATATATTTCTTCGGGTTTCCGAAAAAGGACATCAGGATAATATATCAGGAACTATGGACCGTTTTTGCTGAAAAGGGCTTTGAATTCTCGGTAAGGTATGAACTGGGCGAACACGTGCTTGTGGCTTCACCATTCGGTCTGGTCAAAGAGAAAAAATGGATAAATGTCGCGCTGTTGTTCGCTACATTTTTTACTACCATGTTCGTGGGTTCGCTGCTTTACGGAGCAGACCTGGAAAGCGTCCCTTCTGATATCCTGAAGGGAATCCCGTTCACGATAGCCATCATGACAGTGCTGGGCGCTCATGAAGCAGGGCATTATTTTGTTGCGAAAAAGCACGGGATGCGAACCTCTCTACCCTATTTCATCCCGTTCCCCAGCCTTATCGGGACTATGGGGGCTGTCATTAAGCACAGAGGCCCCATACCCGGCAGAAAAGCCCTGTTCGATGTGGGGGTATCCGGCCCTCTGATAGGGCTTTTTGCATCGGTGATCGTTACTCTAATAGGTCTTCTTCAACCTCCTGTACTGCTCACTCAGGAAGAGCATGGTATTGCTCTTGGCATACCGCCTCTATTCGGATTTATCATGGACTTCATTCCGAATGATGGAACATCCATTAATCCGATCGCTTTTGCGGGATGGGCCGGGATGCTTGTGACAGCAATTAACCTCATTCCTGTTGGGCAACTGGATGGCGGTCATGTCCTTCGTGCCATGATAGGTGAAAAAGCATCCCGCGTTTCAGCGGTACTGCCTGCTGTCTTGTTCTCAATAGGCGCTTACCTGATAATATTCCAGAAAACAGATGGTTCTCTGTGGATATTCTATAGCATTCTTCTAATCATTTTTTCTGCCGCAGGTCATCCCAGACCTCTAAATGAGGATGTTCCGCTTGACAGGAAAAGGATGGTACTTGGGGTGCTGACATTTGCCCTTGGACTGCTCTGTATAACTCCTGTGCCAATACAGATGTTGTAATACGATGTAATACATAAAATAACCACAAATTATTTATGGTAGTAATACTTTAGTGAAAAAAATAATACTACCAGTAATAATAAGGTGAAAAAATGTTAGGCGGATTCAGCGAAGAACAGATAAAGCGATACTCGCGTCATATCATATTGCCCGAGGTAGGCGGAAAAGGACAGAAAAAACTCCTTTCATCAAAGGTATTATGCATAGGCGCG
>JAHIFK010000166.1 GCA_018900975.1 Methanobacteriota archaeon | reverse complement strand
GGAGAGTCGTAGGAGTGAGGGTGGTAGTCTAAGTTTGCCGGACAAAGCCGTAAGAAATTAAGCCTACCCTTCTCAGCCTACGTTCAACAATAATGTTGAAGCACCTTTTAAGTTATGGGTGCAGTCATCCTATATACGAGAGATGGAGTATGATGCATCAAGACAAGTAAGGGATCTTCCCGCGCCTGAAAATATCAAAATAAGAAGCTTTGACTTAAGAAATGCCATTGAAGGTCGAAGAAGTATACGTACGTATTCAAAGGAACCCTTAACAATCGAAGAACTGTCATATTTACTGTGGGTCACCCAGGGAGTGGTCCAGGTCACACCCGGCGCAACTTTCAGGAATGTGCCTTCTGCAGGTGCAAGACATGCACTTGAAACATATCTGCTCATCAATAATGTCAGGGATGTTCCGGAAGGCATTTACAGATTTTTACCAATTGAACACAAACTGGTGGAAATAAATAAGGATCCTGAAGTAGCTGACAGGGTGACGCAAGGTTGTTTAGGACAGGATTTTATCAGGAAAAGCGCTGTGACTTTTATCTGGGTAGCAGATGCATATAGAATGAAATATAGATATGGAGAACGAGGATACAGGTATCTTCACCTTGACGCAGGACATGCATGCCAGAACCTGTACCTGGGTGCAGGCTCTTTAGATTGCGGTGTATGCGCCATTGCAGCTTTTTCAGATGATGATATGAACGAGCTGCTTGGGTTTGATGGAGTGGAACGATTTGTGATGTATGTTGCGACTGTGGGGAAGAAATATGGAAGTGGACAAATCATTAAATGAGATCATTGCCAGCTTTCGCCTTCTTGAATAAGTAAGGATTAAACCACAACAAGCATAAAGAATTTATATACAAACTCGAATAAAGACTAATATGCATTTTAAAGTTGTTATAGAAGATGATGAAGAAGCCGGAGGCTATGTAGTTAGTTGTCCAAGCCTTCCAGGCTGTTTTTCCCAGGGAGATACAACTGAAGAGGCGTTGGAAAACATCAAAGAAGCAATACAGGCATGTCTTGAGTCATTGGGTGAAGATGAAATTAAATCATATTTGACCCGGCCCGCTGCAAGAATAATTGATGTGGTTGCCTGATGTCAAAACTTCCAATAATTTCAGGAATGGAAGCTATAAAAGCATTTTCCGGGGTCGGCTGGACCCCTCACAGACAGGTAGGTAGTCATGTTGTCCTGAGAAAAGAAGGGAATAAGGTAACATTATCTGTTCCTAAACATAAGGAATTAAAACCTGGTTTGTTGAGACATTTAATTACAGCTTCCGGGCTTACTGTTGAAGAATTTGAAGAACTTTTATGATCGATAAAATGCGATAGAAACCCTCATGCACCCGCGCCGGGATGGCTCGTTTTTCGGTCAGGATCTTATCAGGAAAATGGCAGCAGATGCATATAGAATGAAATCGCGGTATTGGGACGGGGATACAGGTATCTTCACCCTGGCGCAGGACATGCCTGCCTGAGTTGCGGTGTATGCGCCATTGCAGCTTTTTCAGATGATGATATGAACGATCTGCTTGAGCTTGATGGAGTGGAACGATTTGTGATATATGTTGCAACTGTGGGAAAAAATAAAGCAGCAAGACGACAGAAATATATACTCACGTCAACAATAAAGATTTAAGTTGTATACAGGGTCCACTGGATTTAATCATGAAATAGGTGGTAAGAAATGATTGAGACTGTTCAGACAAATGATGGCATAGACGAACGAGGGTTCAGATATTGTGCCAGAATGGTAGGATATGCGAACTTGAGTTCGGATATGAAGGGGTTACCTGCATCCGTATTGACAAAAAAATAAACAATGACAACAAGAGCGGCAGACGCAACAATAAAAGGTTATTACTACCAGTTTGACACTTCAATTTTGAAGCTGTTAGAGTTGCCGACTAGCTCTGACTCAGTAATTATTGAAGGGATAGAGGACATTGATATCAACACCGCAACAGAAACTACAACTGTTCAATGCAAATACCTTTCAAAACCGAGGTTTATAAATTCGGTAGTTAGAGACCCAATTGCTTTGATGCTTGACCACTTTGTAAATCCTGCGACGCCAAGCGACCTTAAATATGTTTTGTATGCCCACTTTGAAAGCGAAACCCCGGGAAATGAACCGATAATTGATTTGACAAAGTTGAAAGAGATTTTAACATATACTGAAAATAAAGTTGAGAAACATTTTGAAATAGAAAAGAATATTTCTGATGCTAAACTAAATGCTTTCTTATCTCAATTCAAACTGACCTTTGGAACAGAATTTTATACTCAGCAAAAACAGGTCATTGATAAATTGAAAAGCAAATTCACTTGCAGCGAATTTGAAGCCGACACACACTTTTACAATAATGCTTTGAGAATCGTTATTGACAAGGCAATCAAAACAACTACAAGCCAAAGAGAAATTACAAAAGCAGAATTTATTAGTGGAATTGATTGTAGAAAACAACTTTTTAATGAGTGGTTTATTAAACTGCGTTCTAAGAAAGATTATTTGAAACTGATAGCTCAAAACTTAAAATCCACGCGAGCACTTGACCCACCAAGAACAAAGGTGATTGTAATTGGCAAAAATATTATTGCAGCCGATAATTTAGAACTTCCGTTGAAATCATTCCTTGAAATCCTAATTAATAAATATTATAAACTCAATTCGTCTTTAAGGAATGCAAAACCTTTAACCATTGTTCTTGAATGTGACTCCCAAACTTTATTAGATTTAAAAAAGCATTTAATTGATAAAGAAATAATATTTAATGATGGATTTGAAGAAATAAAATTTTCAAGTAATATTTTCAATCAAGAACCTATTATAAATAAAACTAACAATGGAGCAAAGATTTTGAAATCATCTTATCTAATTAAGGTGATTTCCAAAGAAACATTAATGAAAAACATTTCGTCAATTACTTCGCCAAGTGTTTTAATTAATTTTTCCAAGAACGATATTTCAAACAGATTTTCCAGTGGACAATTTTTCGATTTCCAATACTGCGAAAACCTAAAAGACGTTTTCAAACTATTAGCACCTTAATACCATGACAACAACAAGCACAACCGACATTTTCCGTATCTTAACCGTAGCGCCAAATCTAATTCAGATTGAAGTTTTAGATGCCGACCGATTCAAGCAAGATGCAATTGATTTTTCGATTGGAAGTTATTTGAAAATCTCAGATGATTCCAATAATTCCATTATTGCTTTAGTACAAAGTTTCAAGATCAAAGAAACAAATATTGGGGGCCAAACTGAAGTCATCAATCCATCTTTTATTTTGGATGCTCAGCCAATTGGTTTTTTAGATAATACGGGAAAATTCAAACGAGGTGGGCAACAAATTGCAATACCGCCAAGTAATGTAGAGATAGCGGATGAGTCGTTATTGAAAAATATTTATAGTTCAGTTGAAGGTGATAAAAAGTTTATTTTTTCATGCTTGGCTCAAAAGCCAAGTATTGAAATTGCAGTTGATGGAGACAAATTTTTTAGTAAGCATATTGCCGTAGTTGGCTCAACTGGCTCAGGGAAATCGGGAACAGTTGCAAGAATTTTACAGGAGGGAATTAAACCGACAGCCGAACAAAACACAAAAGGAGTTTTGAACAATACTCACATTTTGCTTTTTGACTTGCATGGTGAGTATGCTAAAGCATTTCCTAAATCAAAAAAACTAGATGTAAGCAATTTGATTCTTCCGTATTGGTTGATGAACTCAGAAGAGCTTGAAGAAATGTTTATTGAAAGCGGAGAAAGTAATTCTCACAATCAGGTTTCTCAATTCAAAACTTCGGTAACATTAAACAAGAAACGCCATAATTCAGGATTACCAAAAGTGAATTACGACACACCTGTTTATTTCAGCATTGAGGAGGTTTTCAGATACATCTCAAACCAAAATATTTCAACAAAGAATGCAAAAACAGGCGAATTAAAAATCAAAGTTAAAGTAGCAGGGGTTGAAGATAAATATCAGCTTTTTGAAGCGATTGAATTTGAAGACAAGGTTTCAGGTAAAATAAATAAAGGACCCTACGCAGAAGAATTTGACCGCTTTGTTCCAAGACTTGAAACAAAGATGAACGATGAGAGATTGGCATTTCTTCTTAAACCAAGAAAGACAGGAGGAGCAGAATATAAAACTTCTGACTTACCAGAAATTCTAAAACATTTTATCGGATACTCCGCTGCCGAAAATGATAACATAACAATTATAGATTTAAGTGGAATCCCATTTGAAGTTTTAAGCATTGTTGTTTCTCTAATCAGTAGGTTAGTTTTTGATTTTTGCTTTTATTATAAGACTATTAAAAATGCGACTAAGGAAGCACCTTTTCTTTTGGTTTTAGAAGAAGCCCATAATTATATTCCTCAAAGCGAAGGCGCAAAATATCATTCAGTTAAAAAATCAATTGAAAGAATAGCTAAAGAAGGACGGAAATATGGTTTGTCGTTAATGATTGTAAGTCAAAGACCATCTGAAATTTCAGAAACGATTTTTTCTCAATGCAATAATTTTGTCGCAATGAGATTAACCAATCCATCAGACCAACAATATGTTAAGCGACTTATGCCGGATAGTGTAAGTGCAATTACTGACACATTGCCTGTTTTGGAAAGGCAAGAAGCATTAATAATAGGCGACTGCATACCGCTTCCGACAATAGTTAGAATAAAAGATTTAACTGACAAACCCGATTCAAACGATATTGCTTTTAGAACAGAATGGAAAAAGGATTGGGTTAGTATTGCATTTGACGAATTGATGAAAAAAATGAAAAAAGAGGTTTAGAAGAACGGCAGCAGGTAACAGCACATTTGCAATAGCGGGGCAGACGTGTCAGAAAGCATGTGAATATTACCATGAACAAAACAGCATCAAATCTCGGTTTCAGACTGATGGCTCTAACCTTCAAGCTCCGCGATCTCTTAAGACCGCGCATAGAAATCCTGAAAGAAGCAGGTATAAAACCCGGATATCATGTCCTGGATTACGGGTGCGGGTCGGGGAGCTTTGTCATCGATACTGCCAGATTGGTTGGTGAGTCCGGTATGGTCTATGCTCAGGATATCCATCCCCTTGCTATCCAGATGGTCCGGAACCTTGCTTCAAAAAAGAAGCTTATGAATGTCAGGACCATACATTCAGATTGCAGGACAGGCTTGCCAGAAAAGAGTTTAGATGTAGTCCTGTTGTATGATGCATTTCATGACCTCAGCAGGCCTAATGATGTTCTCAAAGAGATCCATCGTGTATTAAGGTCAGATGGGATATTGTCCTTCAGCGACCATCATATGAAAGAAGAAGAGATCGTATCAAAGGTGACAAAGAGTGGATCGTTCAGGCTGTTGAGAAAAGGGGAAAGAACCTATCGTTTCTCGAAAGAGCGTTAAATCTCAAGCTCGATCCAACAGATCTTCCTATGCAACTTTTTCAAACCTTGCCATAAAGAACCTCAGATCTCTAGGCTCATATACCATTTTAAGTCCTGTAATGCGATCTCTATTTTCATAAACTTCTTTTATCGATTCAGCCACATATTCCATCTGGGTGTTCGTATAAACCCGCCTTGGAATTGTCACTCTGACAAGCTCTAAATTAGGAAAAATGTTCTCCCCTGTTTTATGATCCCTTCCTCTTGATACAGCTCCTCTTTCCATTGTCCTTACTGCTGATCCTTCATAAATAGCCGCAGCAAGGGTTTGAGATGGCCACTGCTCCCTTGGAATATGAGGGAAAAACTTCAGGGCATTCAGGAAAACACCATGACCGCCAATGGGTTTTACAATAGGGATTTTGTATTCCATGAGCATTTCACCTAAATATCTTACCTGTTTGGTCCTGTAATCCAGATATCTGGCATCAGTACCTTCTCTAAGCCCACGGGATAATGCTTCCATATCTCTGCCAGCCATTCCTCCATAGGTATGCAACCCTTCATAAACAACTACTAAATTACGAGCTTTTTCGTAAATTTCTTTATCATTGGCTGCCAAAAATCCGCCAATATTTACCAGACAATCTTTTTTAGCGCTATAAATACAGGCATCAGAGTAAGACATCATCTCATTTAATATTTCCCTGATATCCCTATCAGAATAGCCCTCTTCACGTTCTTTTATAAAATAAGCATTCTCACTACTTCTAGTAGCGTCAAAAACTACCTTCAGATCATAACTATTGCACAGTTCTCTTACTTTCCTGAGATTCTCCATTGAGACCGGCTGGCCTCCAGCCATGTTAACATTCATCTCGACATTTACATAAGCAATTTTTTCCGCACCCTTTTCAATAATAACTCTCTCCAATTTATCAAGATCTGTGTTACCTTTAAACGGATATTCGTTTTCAGGTTCATGGGCCTCGTCTATGACCACATCCGGCATTTCACCGCCGAGTAGTTCTACATGAGCCTTTGAAGTCGTAAAATACATATTTCTGGGAACTATATTTTTCTCTGGTTTGATCAGGACTCTTGAGATTATATGTTCCGCTCCCCTTCCTTGATGAGTGGGAACTACATATTTATACCCCAGAACTTCCTGAATAGATTTTTCAAGATTGTAAAAATTCCTGCTGCCAGCATAAGCCTCATCGCCCAACATCATGCCTGCCCACTGATCATCGCTCATTGCACTGGTGCCACTATCGGTAAGTAGATCAATATAAACATCTTCGGATCTCAGAAGAAAAGTATTATAGCCTGCATTTTTAATTGCTTCAGTTCTTTGTTCTTGATCAAGGATTCTTACTCTCTCAACCATTTTGATCTTAAATGGTTCTATTGGTCCCCTCATAAATTCACAGTCCTTTCTAATATTAACAATGATTATTAGCATTATTTATTAATGTATCGACTTGCAGGGACTGTAAAATAGTTTGGTTTTTTGCATAAAATATTCGCCGCAGAGGCACAGAGAACACCAAGAAATAATTACTCTGCGCTTCTGTGGCTGTTTTGCTTTTTGGTTGGACAACACCAAAGTTTTTTTTTACAGCATCGACTTGCAGATTTTTAGTGAGGCTAAAGATAGTCTTTTTCTGTATTCTAAATAATTTGCGCAACAACTATTTGGATACCAACTCTGTCTGTCCGTCATAAACGATCTTTCCTTTTTTTATGACGGTCTGGACAAGATTAACTCCAAAATGATATGGAATACATTTATGGTTTGGCACATTCAGGATCATCACATCAGCCTGTTTTCCTACTTCCAGGCTCCCAATGGTATCTGCCCTGTTTATTGCATGGGCTGCATTTATTGTAGCGGCATTGATGGCCTGTGCGGGCGACATTCTCATTTTTAAACATGCAAGGGTTAAAATGATCTGCATAGATTCAGTCGGGCATGAACCGGGATTGAAGTCGGTAGCCAGAGCAACTGCCACACCTCGATATATCATTTCAGATGCTGGTGCATAGGTATTCGATCCCAGAAAGAACGTTGCGCCAGGAAGCAATATTGCTATGGTCCCGCTCTTTGCTAATGCATCGATCCCTTCTCTGGATATATGCTCCAGATGACTTGCAGAGACTGCATGCAAACTGGCCGCAAGCTTAGCGCCGCCCATGTCAGATAATTGATCCACATGCAATTTCAGGTTAAAGCCCAGTTTCTTTGCAGCGGTCAAAAGCCGCCTGGACTGCTCAATATCAAACACGTCATGTTCGCAGAAAACGTCACAATATTCTGCCATGCCCTGCATTTTCGAAAGCATAGTATCGATGACAAAATCAATATATTCCCCCGGGCTCTTGAATTCAGGTGGCGTGGTGTGTACAAGAAAAGTCGGTATTACTTCAATGGAATGTATCACATTCAATTCTTTCATAACGTGCAATTGCTTTAATTCATCCTCCATAGTCAATCCATAACCGCTCTTTGACTCAACTGTGGTCGTGCCGAACTTTCGCATTGTATCCAGATGACCCAATGATCTTTTTATCAATTCCTCTTTACCTGCAGCTCTTGTAGCCCTGACCGTATTCAATATCCCACCCCCTGATCTTAAAAGGTCCATATAGCTTGCACCTTTTATTCTCTGTCCGAATTCATCTTCCCTTGAGCCTGCAAAAACAAGATGCGTATGGCTGTCAATAAAACCGGGCATTACCACTTTATTAGAAGCATCGATCTCCACAGTATCAGAGGTCTTTGAAACTTTTTCCATAACCTCATCAGAAGTCCCGCATGCGATTATTTTATCTTTTGAGACCGCAACAGTACCATTTTTAATAATATCCAGGTCATCCATCTGTTTACCTGTTCTGGGTTTGAAAGAACTGCCGGATATTGTCAATAATTCATTCGCGTTGAATATTATCAAGTCTGCTATTGGTTTCATAAATGTAGTTATGCTATTCAGGTATCTTGACCTTTTTTTCCTTTGCCACATCCATAGCGATCTGGTATCCCGCGTCCACATGTCTTGCGATCCCGATCCCCGGATCTACGGTCAATACTCTTTTCAATCTTTCTTCACGCTCATCAGTCCCGTCTGCAACAATAACCAATCCGGCATGAAGGGAATTCCCGATCCCGACCCCGCCTCCATGATGGAAACTCACCCAGCTTGCTCCATTGATGGCATTCAGGGCGAAATTTAGCAGCGGCCAGTCTGCGATCGCATCGCTTCCGTCCAGCATTCCTTCAGTCTCTCTGAAAGGTGATGCGACAGACCCGCAGTCCAGATGGTCTCTTCCGATCACCACCGGAGCTTTGAGTTCACCTGATGCGACCATTCTGTTCATTTCCACCCCAAGTTTTGCTCTGTCCCCGTATCCCAGCCAGCAGACCCTGGAAGGCAAACCCAGCGTCGGTACTTTCTTTGACGCCAGTTTTATCCAGCGCTCCAGTGCTTTATCTTCCGGGAACAGCTGCAGTATCTTAGAATCAATAGCTTCTATGTCCTCTGGATCTCCAGAGAGGGCGACCCATCTGAAAGGTCCTTTGCCCATGCAAAATAGAGGGCGGATGTATTCCAGCACAAAACCTTTGTATCTAAATTCGCCCTTTTCATCCCTTATATCCACTCCTGCGCGTTGCGCCTGGGCGCGGAGGTTATTCCCATAATCAAATACGATCGCACCGCGCCTTTGCATCTCGAGTATGGCTTCAACATGCAGTCTGATGGAACTTAGCGCCCTGCGATGGTATTCCTCTTTGTCGCTCACCCTTAACTCATCCAGTTCTTCAAGATCTCCAGCTGGAACATAACTGGATAGGTCGTGGGCAGGGGTCTGATCTGTAACGATATCCGGGATTATCTCGCGTTCAACCAGTTCTGGATGTACTTCTGCAGCATTTCCGACCAGTCCCACGGAAAGAGGTACTTTCTCGGTCTTTGCTTTCATTACCCACTTCACCGCTTCATCAATATTCGATGTGATCCTATCGCAATAACCTTCTTCCACTTTCCTTCTGATCCTCTCCTTGCGGACCTCAACATCAAGTATTACTGCCTCATTCATGGTTGCAGCCAGAGGCTGTGCTCCGCTCATGCCGCCCATCCCTGCAGTTAAAACGAATTTTCCTCTTAAAGAATCAGAATCAAAATGTTTCTTTGCGACCGCAGCAAGAGTTTCATACGTTCCCTGGAGTATCCCCTGGGTTCCAATATATATCCAGCTTCCTGCAGTCATTTGCCCATACATGGTCAGGCCCAGCTCATCATATCTATCAAAGTTTTCCTGCGTTGCCCATTTCGGGACAATGTTAGAATTCGCAATCACCACTCTCGGGGCTTCTCTATGGGTGGGCGCTATATACACCGGCTTTCCCGATTGGATGCATAAAGTCTCATCGTCTCCCAGTGTCAGAAGTGCCCTGACAATTCTATTATATTCCCTCCAGTTCCTTGCCGCCCTTCCCGAACCTCCATACACTATCAGTTCATCTGGATCGACCGCAACCTGTGGGTCAAGGTTGTTCATGAGCATTCGCAGCGCTGCCTCCGCATCCCAGTTCCTGCAATGAAGTTCCCTGCCGGTATATGCCTTGATAATTCCTTTTGGTTTTTCTTCATAATACATCGGTCTTGCCATTTTACACACTCTTTCTCATTTTGAACCCATTTAAAAAACTGATAATAATAGAGGCACCCAGTCTTGCAGTCCTATCATCCACATCAAACCTGGGATTGATCTCCACGATCTCCAGGAGTTCTACTCTTTTTGACGCCCCCGCCAGAAAAGCCAACTCTCTTATCTGTTCCGGATCAAATCCCCGTGCATCTGGCGAACTGCTTCCGGGTGCAAAGCACTGGGCAACTGAATCAATATCAATACTGACAAATACAGACCTTGTATTTGAGCCTGCGATTTCCAGTGCTTTTTCCATCATAAATGGGATCCCTGCTACAGCTTCTGAAAGTGTAATTATCGATACGTTTTTTAACACAAGGAAATCATAATAAGTCCTTGAATTCAAGTTATCATGGGCTCCCATCTCAACAAAATTTTCCCCTTTAAGAAGCTCAATATCCAGGAGCTTCCTGAATGGAGACCCGCTGGTAATTCTATTGTCGATGATCTCACGCACATCGAAATGTGCATCAATGTTTATCCCGCCGATCTCCCTGGAATGGAACTCGGATAATGCCCTGATGGTTCCGATTGATAGATCATGTCCGCCCCCTATTACAATGGGCAGTATTCTTTTGACCAATAAGCTATCGACCACAGTTGAGATCCTTTCATGCGTCTGTGCTATATCTTCAGTAACGGCTACATCTCCAAGATCTGCAATTTTGAGATCACTGATATCGATCTTCTGCTCTATATTGAAAGTCGTCCCATAATTCTTCAGGGCTTTCCTCACTGCATCAGGCGCAAATCGTGCACCGTCGCGCCCTCCTCCAAGTGAGACCGCTTTATCGAAGGGAACTCCAATAATTCCGATCTCTGCAGGCTGGTCCCCTGGCATGATAATGTTTTTTACCCGGAGATCATTAGGGTCCTGCTGCGGTTCGAATATTTTTACCAGGGGTTTCTGGAGAAAATCCATTTTGATTCACCAACCCTTTCTTTTCTTTATGGTTCAAACTATAAGTAAATACTGCATCACCATAGTATAAATGTAAAAGACACTATATTGAACCGATAAATACATTGATACGATCCTTATGCGAATAATAATAGATGGTGAGACTCTTTCCATAGATGACATAGTCTCAGTTGCACGTGATTTTGAAACGGTGGGACTTTCACCCGATGCCAGAAAGAAAGTCATGAAATGCCGTGAGTTCGTGGAGTCCCTTGTAGCATCTGAAAAAGTCGTATATGGTGTTACCACAGGTTTTGGAGCATTTGATGGTATATTCATTTCAAAAGAACAATCCAACAAACTTCAAGAAAACCTTATACTCAGCCACTCCGCTGCAGTAGGGGATCCGTTCCCTGAGGACATTGTCAGGGCAGTAATGTTGCTGCGTGCCAATTCGCTGTCCAAAGGATATTCCGGGGTCAGGGTGGATATTATCGAGACATTGATCCATATGCTCAACTGCAGTGTGCATCCTGTGATCCCTGAGAAAGGTTCACTGGGGGCAAGTGGCGACCTTGCAAATCTTGCCCACATGGTGCTTGTGATGCTGGGAAAAGGCGAAGCCTTCTATAAAGGGGAAAGGATGAGCGGTAAAGATGCCATGGAGCGGGCTGGGATTACAGTAATAAAACTTTCATCAAAAGAAGGGCTTGCCCTGATAAACGGGACCCAGGTCATCACTGCCATTGCAGCGTTGTTAGTTCATGATTCCCAGGTCCTGGTTAAGACCTCGGAAATAACGGCATGCATGAGCCTTGAAGCATTGAAGGGAACAGCAAGGGCTTTTGATGAAAAGATCAGCATGGTCAGGCCCCATAAAGGCCAGATAACGTGTGCCGATAATCTCAGGCGCCTTACGACTGATAGTGAGATAATGGTGTCTCATAGATATGATAAAAAAGTGCAGGATGCCTATTCGTTGCGATGCATACCTCAGATCATCGGTGCAACAAGAGATGCATTAACATTTGTCAAAGAAAAAGTTGAAATTGAGATCAACTCTGCAACCGATAACCCCCTTCTGTTCCCTGATACAGATGAAGTCATATCCTGCGGTAATTTTCACGGCCAGATCATTGCCATTTCCCATGATATACTTGGCATAGCGCTGTCTGAGATCGCAAGCGTTAGTGAAAGGCGGATCGAACGGCTTGTCAACCCTTATCTCAGTGAACTGCCTGCATTTTTAACGGAGAAAGAGGGGCTTGATTCAGGATACATGGTTGCGCAGTATACAGCAGCAGCTTTAGTTTCAGAAAATAAGGTATTTGCCCATCCGGCCAGTGTTGACTCCATACCTACTTCTGCTAATAAGGAAGATCATGTGAGCATGGGAATGGCAGCCGCATTAAAAGCCAGGAAAATATTTGAAAATGCTTCATATGTGATCGCAATTGAACTTCTATGTTCGGCACAGGGTCTTGATTTCAGAAAACCGCTGAAGGCAGGTGCAGGCGTGGAAGCGGCACATATAAAGGTACGGTCTGAGATCCCCCACCTGAAAGACGACAGGATACTCTACCCTGATATAAATAAAGCCAGAGATATGGTCATAAGAGGAGAGGTGCTTTCGGTCGTGGAGAACGCTGTGGGAGAACTGGCTGGGTTTTGATCAACAATTAAGACAGGTTCAATTCAACTCTAATAATATTGAAATTCATCTGTAAAATGATTATAATTATTATATTTATAGTTAACTCTACCAATTACATTGTCTCATTCTGGCCAAAAAAAGCATTATCTGTTATATCCTTGAAGTTCAGATGCACAGCATTTTCAATACGTACTTTATCTTATTCTTCCGGAATGAAAATCTTCATGATATCTGCGTCATTCAGATGCCGCATAGCCAATCAGTTCCAATTAGTGGGTCGGTTTTATGGATATCTTAATCTCAAGAACCATTGTGATCATGAAGTCTCTGATTTCATTGGATAAATGGATTTCTGAGATTTGGTGATAAGGGAATGATGCCAGGAAAAGTTAAAATTTAATGTAATTTTGAATTTATGGCTTAGATAAAGTATATTATTATGTCACTCCTCTAAATTATTATGCCAAAAAATATCATATTACATGATTTTCGGACAAATCCATTTTTTCAACACATTAATTTAGACAATATTTAAGTATAAGTAAATATATATTACAGTCATAATGACTGAAACAGACCGCATTGCTGAGATAATTCACATAATGGAATACATTGAAAAATCCCCTCTCCCAGTAAGTCAATATTTCAAAGAGAGAAAACTCCCCTTTGGACGGGCACAATATTATCTTTACAAAAAAGCAATGCAGGAAAGAGGTATAGAAGGTTTGATCGACCAAAGAAACAAAGGCAATCACCTGAAATTCACCGATGAGATAAAAAATTTTGTCAAAGGACTCCT
>JAHIFK010000165.1 GCA_018900975.1 Methanobacteriota archaeon | reverse complement strand
CTTCAGGAAATAACATTGTTAACCATTTTACGCTCGGATCGATCGTTTTTTCGTTGGAAATATTTCTCATCCTATTTACCCTCAAATAATAGAATGTCTTATTGTATATATTATTGTTGGTTTATTAACCGAACACCCATGGAATAAAGCCGTTTTTGGAGAAATGATTGAAAAAACATGAGTGGTGTGGCCATGCATTCTGCTTTCTGGCAACATATCAACTTTATTGGAAAACATAATATTTAGTGGTTGTGTGGATGCGGAGAAAAAATGGGACAAATTACAGTTGGTCGATACCGCATCCTATAGCGTTTTTAGGAATATACACTATTATTTCCTGGTATATTCCTGTATATTTTGAGCTTAAACATATTTCTCCGCAGTATCCCAACTCCGCCAAACAGAGTCTGGATAACCGCCATGTGACCGGAGATGACTTTCACGCCATTCTCCAGGTCATGTCTCAATATCCTGCTCATTATTCCTTTGATTTTCCCGGCAATATAACTTGCGGGATCATTCTGGTGTATACTGGAAAAAATCTAACATACTAGTTATAATCCTCGGGTCTTGTGACGATCTTAAGGCTAACTTAACAGCTCCAGCATCTTCCTCGCATCAGTCACAGGAAGATTGCAGCTATAATTCCTGCAAACATATGCCGTAGCCATTCCCTCAATGCTCGTGAGATTCCTGGTATATTCAGCAATACCTATTATTTCTGAATCCCCACCTGTGCGAAGCATCACTACTTTCCCTGGAATGAACTCTCCTCTCAGAGCCGCAAGCATAGCTTTAGTATCCTCTGCCCCGGCATCACCTGCGATAACCACTTCGCTGGTCGCACCGAGCGCAAAATCAAGCGCTGTCATTATCTGTGTATCTGACATTGGCAACTGCCAGATCGTTCCTGAAAAAGACCTTCCAATATGTGCCGCTTTTTCCTCAAACCCTGCATTTGCGGTCATCCTTCCAAGGCGCAGCAGGTTAAGCATAGCGACCGAATTGCCCGAAGGTAATGCGCCATCATATATCTCTTTCTTTCGAAATATAAGTTCCTCACCGTCATCTGCAGTGAAATAAAGACCGTGGTTCTCCTTATCCCAGAAATGCTCTATCATTTTATCCGTTATCTCAAGCGCAGCCCGCAGGTATGATACCTCAAACGTTGCCTCATAGAGTTCTATCAATCCACAGGCAAGAAAAGCATGATCATCCAGAAAAGCCATTACAGCGGGCTCACCTTCACGGTAGCGGTGAAAGAACCTCCCATCCTTGCCTCTCATGCGCGAGAGTATGAAGTCTGCTGCCCTGCAGGCAGCCTCAGCATACGCAGGCTCGTCAAATGCCTGCGCGCCCTTTGCAAACGCGGCGATCATCAATCCATTCCAGTCTGCCAAGATCTTATCATCCTTACCCGGATGCACGCGTTTTTCACGGACTGCAAAAAGTTTCTGTTTTGCATCGCCCACTCGCCGCCGTATCTCATCTGCCGGCAATTTAAGGTCTGCAGCCAGTTCAGGGAGGGTCTTTGACAGATGGAGTATGTTTTTTCCAGAACTTTTCCCCTCTTCCATGAAGTTTCCATTTTTATTGATCCCAAATACTTTTTTTATCAATTCGCTTTCTTCTTTGAGCGTTGAATCTATTTCATTTTCAGTCCAGACGTAAAACTTCCCTTCCACCCCCTCGCTGTCCGCATCCTCTCCAGAATAAAATCCTCCCTCAGGAGAGGTCATATCCCTCAGGACATAGGTAAATACTTCACAGGCTATTCTTTTGAACTCCTGGTTCCCCGTAGCCTGATACGCCTCGGTGTAAGCCATTGCCAGCAGTGCCTGGTCATATAACATCTTTTCAAAATGAGGCACAAGCCATCTGGCATCTGTGGAATACCTGTGAAAACCGAAGCCTGCCTGGTCGTATATCCCTCCCATGCTCATGGCAGTGAGTGTACGCTCAACCATCCGAAGTGCCATCTTATCACCGGTGCGCTTCCAGTAGCGCAAAAGAAAAGTCAGGTTGTGACTTTGGGGCGCCGCCAAAGCCGCCGTGCTGTTCATCGAACGCTTCCAGAAGCTGCTCATAAGCCGCATGAAGGACATCAACTTTTAATTCTTCTCCTGCCTCCTGCTCTTCACTGAGAGATGAGATGACCTGCGCGGCAAGAGACTCTGCCTTGCCCCTGTTCTTCTTCCAGATGTCACTGATCTCAGGTATCAACTCAAGCATCCCTTTCCGGCCGTACCTGCTCTCCTTTGGAATGTATGTCCCTGCAAAAAATGGTTTCTTTTCAGGCGTCATTATTATATTAAGGGGCCATCCCCCGCTTCCTGTCATCGCCTGGCATACATTCATGTAAATTCCGTCTATGTCAGGGCGCTCCTCCCTGTCTATCTTTATGCTGATAAAGACCTTGTTCATCAATTCTGCCACTTCTTCATCTTCATAGGATTCCTTCTCCATCACATGGCACCAGTGGCATGTGGAATAACCGCTTGAGAGAAAGATGGGTTTGTCCTCTCTTTTTGCCTTCTCAAAAGCTTCGCTGCCCCATGGATACCAGTCCACGGGATTGTGGGCATGCTGGAGGAGGTAGGGGCTTTTTTCAAGAGCGAGGCGGTTGGGCTTTCTTGTGGTGTTTGGCTTTTTGTTGTTTTCCATCTTTTTCCTCACTCCGGCAGAGAACGCTATTCTTTATTCAATTTATTTTCTATCTTCTCATAGTCGCCCAGGTAAGCAGTCATTAAGCTTTTCCAGAGTTTACCATGATTGGGAACATTGAAATGTAACAGTTCATGCACAATTACATAATCGCCAATTTCCTTGTCCATATCCAGAAGTTCTTTATTAAAATTCAAATTGCCATCTGTCGAACATGAAGCCCATTTGTTTACCATAGGTCTGATAGCAAGTGCTTTTACCTTAATATCCATTTTTCCGGCAAATTCTTTTACT
>JAHIFK010000164.1 GCA_018900975.1 Methanobacteriota archaeon | reverse complement strand
CATGCCATCGTCAAATCAATTACTCAGCATGGCGATCCGGTATTCCATACATCCGAGATGCACCTCAAACCATTCCTCTGTCGCGAAAGCGTCTGCAATCTTGCGGACATAATCGCGGTCTATAAGCGGTCTGAGATGTTCTACATCGTCGGGATCGAGATCAAGGAATGGGATAAACGTGTCCATCAAAAAATAGCCCTGGAATATCTGGAGACATACAGGCATACCTGCGAATATTTCTACCCTGATGTTGAACTCAGGGCGAATATCATGAAAAGGATAAAGAATAACTTCAAGGTGCTGGCTCATGCTGTGGATGATCCCTTCCAGCGCACCATCCTGGAGTTTTAGATCACTTTGATTATTCACAAATCATTAAATATCCTGCTGTTCATTGTAAAGCCTGTTTTATGTCCCCCCAAAAAGAAATCACACTAACCAACAACGAGAAGAAAGTCCTGCACACACTCTCCAAAAAACCAAAATTCACACCAGTTGAGCTTGCTTCCAATTCATCTCTCCCCATCGAAGCAGCCATGCAGTCCGCTTTCCTTCTTGCAGAAAAGGGGCTCTGCGAGGTAAAAGAGACCATAACGACCATCTACAACCTCACAAAAGAAGGCGAAACTTACGCACAGATATCACTTCCTGAGCGCCAGATAATCAGTTCGCTGACAGCGCCCCTGTCTCTTGACGAACTCAAAAAGAAATTCCCGCCCCAGATGATCGGTATCGCACTTGGATGGCTCAGGAAGAAGAACTGGGCAAGGATAGAAGGGGATAAGATCATACCGTCAGGAAAAGCTGAACCTGGAGAAGATGAGAATATCCTTGAAAAACTTAAATTCGGTCCACTTTCAGAGCTTGGAGAGGCGGTAAAGGACCTGATAAAAAGGAACCTGGTGGAAAAGACCGAGAAAAAGACACGAATCATCACAATAACCGGATCAGGAAAAGCCCTCGAAGCATCAGGATTGACAATAGAAGAAGAGATCGCCCAGCTTACCCCCACCATCATCACAAGCGGCTCATGGAAAACAGCTCGCATACGTCCATATAACATTCACACCCCTGTAAAACCGGTTTACGGCGCGAAAATACACCCATACCAGCGCCTCATAAACGAGATGCGACAAATTTTCCTTGAGATGGGGTTCACCGAGATAAAAGGCGATGTTGTTCAGAGTTCTTTCTGGAACTTCGATGCGCTATTCCAGCCGCAGGACCACCCTGCAAGGGAGATGCAGGATACTTTCCATCTTGCCACAGAATGCGACCTGCCCGGAAAATATGTGGCGCCGGTAAAGGAGATGCATGAAACAGGTGGCGGAGTATCAAGGGGCTGGGGGGGCAGATGGAGCGAAGATGTGTCACGAAAGCAGGTTCTGAGGACACATACCACAGCGGTCACGATAAAATACCTTGCAGACCATCCCGAACAGCCGGTGAAGGCTTTCTGCATTGACCGCGCCTACCGCCGCGAGGCGATAGACCCAACGCATACACCCGAATTCGAGCAGCTTGAGGGTGTGGTTATGGACAAAGGTGTCAGTTTCAAGAACCTCCTGGGCTGCCTGACTGAATTCTACCACAGGATGGGTTTTGAGGAAGTGCGCTTTCGACCGGGTTATTTCCCCTATACAGAACCCAGTGTGGAACCTGAGGTATATATCGAGAGCATGGGCAAATGGGTTGAGCTTGGCGGTGCTGGAATATTCAGGAAAGAAGTTACACTGCCTCTTGGGATAAAGTACCCGGTACTTGCATGGGGGCTTGGGGTGAGCAGGGTTGCAATGTTGAGGCTAGGTTTAAAAGACCTGCGTGAGCTTTACCAGAGTGACATAGACTGGCTGAGGAAGAGTACAGTGTTATAAAATTATGAATGATCAGGATTCAAAACTTAAATCATCATAGTCACATGAGTTTTTTATGTGTCTTGAGAACATTGAAAGCCACATTGAGTACTTCCCACTTGCCAGCAGTCCACTGTTGGGAAATGAATCTTTATTTATATAACTGGAATCCTGCCCCAGTTCTGCTGTGTCTCCGAAATATACTCCGATCTTTCCATTTTCATCAAAACCCAGTGTAATATTCATCTGCTCGGTTTCAGTATTCTGTATTGGAACAGAAGCGATATACTGAGGAATGTTTTTCATATAACCTCGTTATTACAGTTCAAATAATGATAAACTGCCTTTGAAATGGCCTCTTTAATGGAAGATTCACCGGCCTTTTCCTTTAATGCAATTACATCTTCCTGGGGTAATACTGATTGAACGTGGACTATCTTCATCTTGTTATCTCCTGCGTGAGTCGTTATGTTAACCATAGTCATCATACTAATCATAATACTAATTATGTATATAGTTTTCTATGGTTGTGGCATGAATAAAAATCGTTAAATAAAAACTATCTTAATTATAATTTATTATAACCTTAATCCGGTAATTACGGACAATTTCACAAGTTTATATTACATTGTGGTAATTATTATGCCTTATTTTAGTATTTAATCAACTATGCTTGGTTTTTATTTAATTCATGAGAACATAAATTTTAATTTTTTTCAGCATTATGAATGCAAGAATCTTTCAAATAAATATAACAATATCAGAAAATTACAGATAAAATTATATGTAATGGCAGTTATTCATAAATAAATTCTATAACGTTAAATAATTAAATGTATTTAATATAATTGGTGTATTTTATATTATTTAGAGATTAAATAACAAATCTATTGAAAGGTAATTACTGATGATCGGACGATTCAAGTACGATAATGAGATTTTCTATGGTGAAGTTAAAGAAGATCGCGTTATTGCGGACAAAGGATTATACAACGATACTTTTTTGCTCACTGACCTTCAGATATTGACGCCTGTGCAACCCAGCAAGATAATATGTGTTGGACTTAATTATAAAGATCATGCAAGAGAACTGGGCATGGAAATTCCTGATGAACCTGTATTCTTTCTTAAACCAGCTTCTTCAGTCATAGGTCATCTCGGAAATATAATCTATCCCGGGATGTCAAAGCATATTGATTATGAGGGGGAACTGGCAGTAATAATCGGAAAACGCTGCAAGAACATCAGCCGAAAAGACGCAAACAGCGTTATAATGGGGTACACCTGTTTTAATGACGTGACAGCGCGGGATCTTCAAAAAAAGGATGTGCAGTGGACTCGTTCCAAGAGTTTTGATACATTTGCTCCCTTTGGCCCTTATATAGCAGATCCGATGCTTGATGTGAGCAAACTTGCCATAAAAACACATGTAAATGGTGAGCTTCGCCAGGATTCAAGTACGTCCAATTTAATTTTTGATGTGCCTTACCTTATCGAGTTCATTTCCAGTATTATGACGCTCGAGCGGGGTGATATCATTTCTACGGGTACGCCGGCTGGGGTGGGTGAGCTTTCCATAGGGGATGAGGTCGAGGTGGAAATCGAGAATGTAGGGCTGCTAAAAAATACCGTTATTTCCAAAGATTAACATATCAGTTCCTTAAATTATCTTCTCATTCTTAACTATCATTTCCCGAAATAACTTCCTCAGTCTTAACGGGAAATAATAATTATATGCTGACATTATCACCCCTTCCTTTTATTAGTGATGAAAATAATCAGTAATTAAAATATCCTGCCAGGTGTATAAGATGTCAGAAATATATGATAATGTATGGGAAACCCGGAAACATAAACCCCCCAAGAAAGAAGAAGAGAAGCTTATTGAACCAAAAATGCCATCCAGCGATCATGAAAGATTAAAGGACAGCATAGAAAGAAGAAGAAAATCGTATGGATTGAAATAACTTTCCTTTATCATTCAAACTTGATGAAAGTCAAGGGATAAATGGATAAGTACTGGTACTGTTTTTTCTAGTACTGGTATTGTTTTTTCTAGTAAGGATATTGTTTTTTTTCTATAGGTAGATGGGGTTTTTTTACTTATTGCATGGCTTGAACTTAATCACATATTTTCAAATTCACCGGTTTTTTGCGTGGACAGAACAATTCCGAAACATTTATTTAGAAGAGAATCCATTACAAATGATTGGCATTATGGTTATTATCATAATGAGTATTTGGATTTGAATAAGACACCAAAAAAACCAGTATACAACAAAAGGAGAGAAAAAATCTATGAAATATTCTAAAGGCGACATAGTAAAATTCAAATTGGAATCGGGCGAAGTGCAAAAAGGAGATGTACGGTATATAGAAAAGACCGGTTACGGAGAAGTATTGTACATAAACAGTTTCAATCGATGGGCTTATAAGGTGCCTGAAAAAAGAGTTATATCAAGGGTCCATTTAAAGAAGTAAAACTTAAGTTCCACAAAACATGGTCTGGAACATTTCATGAAAAAAGGGTGCCCACCTTTGCTCGGTGGGCATTATTTTAAATACTTTCAATTCTGAATATATTTGTCATGGCAATGTCTAAAAAAATAATGGAGAGGAAAGAAAAGGATCGAAAGGATAAAATAACAGAGCTTGAAAAGAAGGCAGCTTCGGGTAGCGGAGACGCGAAAAAGAAGCTTGCAAAAGAAAAAAGAAAGATGAAATAATATCTATTTCATGATTTCAGAAGGAGCACCACAAAGTTTTACAAGGGCTTCTGCTTCAATAAAATGAAGCTGGGCAGGAATTATAAGGATGTGCAGCGGCGCTCCAAAATCGTATTTTTTTAATTCAGGAAGATAATCAGCATGGACAACAGGTGACTCGCTCCCTGCTCTTGCGATACCCACTCCAAGCATGTTCACAAGCACACCCTCGCCCCGCCGCTCTTCCAGTCCGGATAGTATGGATATGGCAGTTCCTATGTCCATAAAGCGTTTTTCCTGGTCTATAATATCAAGAAAAACAAGCGTGTGAAGATTATTTTTCTGGTTCATCTTAATGACGTCGTACGGCGCCTCTGATACGATGACCTTATTTTTGCGCTCATAGGGGAACGGTATGGTGGTGGATTTGCCAAACCTGTAATTCTGCAGTCCGCTCAAGCCTGAGACAGCAGATGATATGGACGGGGCATGAATGATAGCGGTATCTATGCCCATGTCCCTGGCGCGAAGACGAAGGTCAATATGTGTTGTCGCGACCATGGCATCCCCGCCTGTCAGGAAAACCATGTTTTTCTCTTTTGCCTGTGAAAGCCATTCTGGCGCCTGTTCAACATCTTCCCGTGACAGAACATTGATCTTTTTGCCAAACAACCCTTCCAATGCATCGATAGTCGTTCCCATGAGGTGAGATGTGTAGAATTCTACATATACGATATCTGCTTTTCTTACAGCTTCCAGTCCTTTTACTGTGATATCCTTTTCATCATATAGACCGAGTCCTATGAACGTGAGCATAACACTAAATATGCGTCTGTGTTTGTAAGTTTTGCTATCAAAAACTATAAACTTTAAGCACGCCAAACAATACTACCATGGAAATAAATTTAAAAGGGCTTTATGGTTATGGCGTGACATTAGGCAAAATTATAGGATATGCTGTTATTTTTGTCGGAGTAATAATGACATTCCTGCTCCTGGAAACTGTGTTATTTGAGTAATAATGGTATTGTCCCTCAGTACAAATATGGAGTCCAGATACATCAGAGTCCCTAAAAATAGAGGAGAACAGGTACGGCGTGAACTTATCGAACTCGAGGTTATAGATAAGAACCTGAAGATAAAAAGAGAGGACGATAATGTATTGATCCCTGTAATAAGGCCTATTGAAGGTTATGAAACCGATTTGGGGGATTTTGAGGAATTAATAATTGTTCAGTCGCCTGCTGAGATACTGGGATTTTCTCCTGCTTATGAACAGATCGGTGATATCGCCATAATTGACAGGCATGAGCCGCAAGCGCAGAAGGTCGCGCAGGTCCTGCTTAAACAGAACAGGATAAAGACCGTCCTCCAGGCTGAAACCTCTGTCATCGGGGAATACAGGACGCGAAGCGTATCTATACTGGCAGGTGAGAGGCGGACCGAGACTCTCTACAAGGAGAACGAATGCAGATACCTGCTTGACCTGTCTAAAGTATATTTTACACCCCGTCTTTCAACAGAGAGGGCAAGGATCGCAGACCAGATACAGGATGGCGATACTGTCGTGGATATGTTCTCAGGCGTGGGGCCATTTAGCATCCTGATAGCTAAAAGATTCCCAGGTGCGCATGTGATAGCAATTGATAAGAACCCGGACGCGGTCAGGTACCTTAAGGAAAATGTGAAACTAAACAGAGTAAGGAATGTTGAGATTAGGGAAGGTGATGCCAGGGAAGACCTGAAAGGTGTATCAGGAGCAGACCATGTTATTATGAACCTGCCTCACAGTGCGATCGAGTTCCTTGACGCGGCGTTCGGGGTAGTAAAAAATGGAGGGGTTATCCATTTTTATGCCATATCACATGAAGATGACCTTTTTGATGGTCTCTTAAAGAAAATTAATGGTGCTGCGGTTCTTTCAGGCTTTCATATCGTTCCACTGGAGAAGAGGATCGTAAGGCCTTATGCGCCATACCAGTTCAATGTTTGTATAGATCTTCAGGTGCTTTCATCTGGTGTTGGATGAAATTAACATCCACACACAAAAGCTATTTGATAAAACAGGTCGTTCTTATTCATGTGAAAAAATGGGTGACGAAAACATAAGGCTATTTGGCATATCGGGCAGCCCCAGAAAAGCATCAACTGATTACATAGTTCAGGAGGCTCTCCGTCATGCCGGAGAGATGTATTCTGCGCAAATCGAATACTTCAGTGCAATGGGGAAAAAGATTAACTTCTGCATCCACTGCGACTACTGTATAAAAAATAAAAATGGATGCGTACACAAAGACGATATGCAGTTCGTCTATGAAAAACTCATATGGGCGGACGCAATCATAATCGGAACGCCAGTTTACCAGGGATTGCTAAGCGCACAGACAAAAGCGATAATGGACCGCTGCAGGGCTATCGCAGCGCAGGATATGTACTTTATAAGGAATAAACCCGGCGCAGCGCTTGCAGTAGGGGGTGACCGCATCGGAGGTCAGGAGCCCTCGATACAGGCTATACTGAACTTCTACATAATAAACGAAGCCATTCCCGTAGGCGGCGGCTCATTCGGGGCAAATCTGGGCGGCGCTTTATGGTCAAAGGACAGGGGCGCTGAAGGTGCAAAAGACGATGAGGAAGGGCTGAAAAGCATGCGCAAGACCGTGGATAGATTGATGAAAACGACTATACTGCTTAAAAAGAAAAACTGATTTTACATGACTCTAAAAATCGCATGGGGCATCACGGGCTGCGGCGACTACCTCAGTGAAAGCCTTGATATAATGAAAGAACTCACGAAAGAACATGATCTTGAGGTGAAAGTATATCTCTCACAGGCAGGAGAGATGGTGGTAAAATGGTACAAACTTTTTAAAGAGCTAAAAAAGAGTTTCCCTAAGACCTACACTGAAAAATCAACAAACGTTCCTTTCCTCGTTGGTGACCTGCAGCTTGGAAAATACGATTTTCTCCTTATCATGCCTTCCACATCCAACACGGTGGCAAAGATAGCTGCAGGAATATCAGATACCCTGCTCTCAAATGCAGTGGCACAGGCTATGAAAGCGAAAATTCCGGTTTACATATTTCCCCCAGACCAAAAAAAGGGGAATATAATAACCAATCTGCCCAACGGAAAGAAACTCACGCTTACTATGAGGGATGTGGATATTGATGCTGTGGATAAACTTCGGAAAATGGCTTATATTACTGTTATGAGGCATCCGAACGAATTGCGAAATATTATAAAAAAGCATAAAGAGAGCAAACAATAGAAAAGACAGGGGAAAAATAGAACAGCCTGCTCCTGGAGCTAAAATTTTGCGCCAGTCAGGGTTTTTGTCTCTGTCACTCCCTTTATAGCTCTTACCTTGTGGACTACAATATCACTTAAGGTCTCATAATCAGGCGCCTGTATCTTCGCGATCAGGTCATAATCCCCGAAGAGAGGGTATAACTCCTGGATCTCCTCCCATTTTATCATGTTATCAAAGACTTTTTTTTCCAAACCTGGAGCCACATTTATTAATACAAAACCTATTGCCATTTCTTTTCACCTTATCTGACTACATTTTGATGGAATATAATGTTTTCTAATTAATAAACATGATATATAGTCCCCAAAGTTTTTCGTAGAAGATTTTGTCCTGAAATTTCAGTTCAAATTTACAGATGTAAGGTCAGGAACGAAGTAAAGAAAGTAAGAATATCAGTAAGATCGAAAATACAACAACAGCAGCAGCTCCCCTCACCACCAGCATATTCTGTTTTATTATAGCAGGGGTCTTCTTTTTTAATTCGGCTGTCAGGCGTTTTATTTCCGGCAACTTGTTCTTTAGATATGGGATATTTAACTGCAAAACATCCTGATCGAGATCTTCCGGATTTTTTGCTTCTGAAAAATCCTGGAACCAGTCGCATGAAGGGTTCAAGCAGAACTGGGAAACAGGTATCTTGACAGTACCCAGGCCGATGGACTTTTTAAGGCTCTTTGTTTGTACTTCGCCCTTGCATTTGGGACATTTTTCAACAAATTTCATGTCCTATATATATTAATGTAGACAGTATTAAGATTAACGGAAATCTATATAAACCCAATAACTAACAAAAAATAATGCATATAAAACCGGAGATACGGATACTGGGCATAGATGATTCGGCTCTCATCGACCCGAACGTCATTATCATAGGCGCCTTTATGCGGGGAGGAGAACAGCTTGATGGCGTGCTCCGTTCCCATGTCACAAAAGACGGGATGGATGCAACGGAAAGCATTATAAGGATGGTCAAAGGTTCAAAGAATTACGGGCAGATAAGGGTAATTATGCTGGACGGCGTCACCTATGCAGGTTTTAACCCTGTTGATATAAAAAAGCTGTATGACGAAACTGGAATAGCGGTCATTGTTTATATGCGTTCATGCCCTGATTTTGATAAGATCAGGCTCGCACTTATGCATCTTTCCGAAAAAGAGGAGCGATGGGAAATAATACAGCGCGCAGGGAGAATATACAGAATAGATGGGGAGAATCCTGTTTTCATCCAGTTATGCGGTATAGATAAAGAGAAAGCGATCCAGATCGTCAGGATGACATCTACTCACGCCAACATACCTGAACCGCTTCGCTTGGCGCATCTTATTGCGACAGGTGTCGTCCTGGGTGAATCCACAGGTAAAGCCTAAGTTCTCTGGACAAGTATCTTATAAATGTTCCCTTCCTGCCTGACAGCCAGGAGCTTATTACCTGATTTTTTCGCCCAGGAATCGATATTCTGAGGCGCCACCGGGTCGTCTGCTGTTATCTCAAGTATTTCGCCGCTTTTTAGCGACTCAACTTTTTTCTTTGTCAGGAGAAGGGGGTACGGGCAGCATTCGCCGCGCACGTCCAGCCTGTCGTCAGGTACTATTTCTGTCATCAGAATACCAGGTTTACGTCAGCCTCAAGTATTTTGTCTGTCAGTTCGTCAAGTGAGAGTTTCTTTACCCCGCTGATTATCTCACTGTCGCTTATGCCGCGTTTCTCTATGTCGCTGTCAAGCGCAAAGAAGCTCACGGTCTCAATGTTCCGGGTTATTTCGGCTTCCACTGACGGCACGTCCTTGGACCAGACAGCCAGGTCCCCGTAACCTGTCTTCTGTCCCTTGACTATGGAATGCACTCCACCGCTAACGAATATCAGCGTAGCGTCGTTTCCCACAGCGACCTGTGAAGATCCCATTGGTATTGCTGAAAATGCATCTTCTTTCCCATATGGGGGTTGTGTTACAATAATATTTACTTTTTTACTCATGGTCTCACCCTAATAGTATGGTCTTATCGGATTCTGCTGTCCACTCTGCAAGGTCATATAACCCGCCGATTATGACGCCTTCTGTCTGCTGTTTTGTAACACCGCGGGCATCGGTGCATTTTATGCATGCGATCGCGTGCGCTTTGGGGTTCTTTATACCTTTTTTAACGATAGTCCCGAAAATGTTCTCTATTGGCGGGAACTCTTTTGTCGCCTGGTCCCTGTGCGCTATAACTGTGGCGTCAAGATAATTGAAGAAGTTGACCGTTATGCCCTTTTCCTTTGCTGCGTGAGCCAGTCTCATCATTGTGAACACGCCCTCATCCCTGTAGGGACCGTTTATAGATACGATAGTAAGCTGTTTTCCTGTCATGTTATCACCTAAAACCATGCGACTCTGTCGTAATCATCCATAATAAAGTCAAGCAGCGTGCTTATTTCTTTTATTTCAACACCGTCCACCATTTTGCCTGTGAGCGACCGCGAAAGCACGGCTTTATCATCGGCGTATATCTTTATGCCTTTCTGGTGTGCCGCAGTGAGTTTCTTCCCGAACTCACCGTTCCTTGCTGCGGTCACTCCATCCTCGATCAAATATAGAGCGACTTCGTTCCCTTTTTCTTTTGCGTTCTGCCCGATATCAAGCACGAGATCAGGCGTTTCTGTGGTATATGGGTCTTTTGATAAGACCAGTAACAGTTTTGTCATTTTTTGCCTCTTGGGGTGTTTTTTGGATGTCCATGAATGAGAATTATCTCTTTTAAAGGTTTTTATGTGGGCAATCTTAATAAGCAATGCCAACCATTTCGCAGGAAATACGAGCCGAGGTAGCCAAGCGGCCTAAGGCGCTGGTCTTGAAAACCAGTTGTGCTACGCACAGCAGGAGTTCAAATCTCCTCCTCGGCGCTCTTATTTCATATCAGGCCGCGCATCGAACTGAATGCAATTAATTCGTTCAACTCTATATACTGGCATTTGCCAGTATAGTACATCATGCGCCGTCTTGAAACCTTCAAATCAAATGGCAGCCTCAATTCCCTCTGGTACTGGGAGGAGATCGTCTCTCCATTTAAAATAGCATTCAATTATTTCTGCAAGTGCAATCCTTGAGCTAAAATAATTTGAACCCAAAAGCGATTAAAAGCAAGATTAGTGCAGGTTGATGAATCAAATAAACAGTTAATGAATGTTTACCTAGAAATGTGAATATACTGGAAATTTGTCCCTTAAACCTTAGGTTTGCAGTTTTATTAATTATATATCTTCCATAATAAACCCCAAGTAAGATGACACCAAACCATGGTATCAGAGGAAAATAATCGAATGTAGAAAGGTTTTCAGGAACGAAACCAAGCCAAAATAGATACGAAAAGTTGAAAGTTTGTTGCCATAAATAAACGCCTGATAGAATGATCGATAAGCCAGCGATCAGGTTTAGTTTATTATATTTAATAAAAAATGGAATGAGAAAAGAAGATACCGCAAAGAAATGTAGTATGCCGAAAAATATCGTATATTGGGGTACAAAAACATAACTGAACAGCGTTATTAATGCTGCAAAAAAAAGAAGTTTTATCCCTCGTATGAAATATTTTCGGGTTAATTTCTCCTTATGTTTTTCATAGCTTATATATGAATTAACCCCTGACATGAGAATAAAAATAAAGGCGATAGAAATGGGAAGGATGTATTGGTATAAATAATTAGACGGTTTTGGGATTAACCTGAAATAATCCAACGTGACTGAATAGTTAAACAATACCATAAAAACAATATCAATACCCTTTATGTAATCAATAGCCTGGATTCGTTCCTGTTCGAGTAGAGGTTTTTCAATGTTCATAGTCATGCATATCAGGATACTTTCCAAGTTTCATCTTTCAAGTTCCTACCATCTTCTTATTAAATATATCTGCCGTCTGCTGTATGTTAAGTCGGTCACAAATCCGAAGGGATTTAATAGAAGAAGATAAATCTTAAACCGATGAAAGAACTGCTCGTTTCTTTGGCGCATAAAAACAGGTATAACAGGTTCCTGAAAAACAAGATCGAACTCAGCTGCAAATGCGGCTGCCTGGATACGCTAACTTATTATGACTTCCTTTCTGGCGGAGAGTTTGAAATAGGGCAGCCAGCTTCAATTATCAGTCCCTTCATTTCAGAATCCATTTATGATGAGACCATCACTGTAACGCCGATCCTTCTGACAAGAAAATGTCCTGACTGCGGCGAAGAGATCACGGCGGTATTCCCTTTATCTGTGGAAAACCTTGTACCTATCCTGCAGGTACAACCGCCTGACCCGCAGATGTACGGGTGATAGCATGGATGTCATTGAAGCAATAAAGTCGAGACGCAGCGTCCGTGAATTTACAGATGATGTCGTGAACGATACTGAGCTTGAAGAGATAATGGATGCTGGAAGATGGGCTCCATCAGGTCTTAACAACCAGGCATGGAGGTTCATAGTTGTACGTGACGCGGGCACAAAGGAAAAACTTTCCGAGCTTACGCATTACGGTTCTATCATAAAGAACGCGCCCGTGCTGATAGCGGTATTTCTTGACAAGAACGAAATGTACGATCATACCAAGGATGTCCAGTCCATCGGGGCCTGCATACAGAATATGCTGCTTGCTGTTCATTCCATGGGCCTTGGCTCTGTGTGGCTGGGTGAGATATTAAAGAAAAAAGAGGGTGTTAATTCAGTCCTTGGGGCGCCAAATCCCTTTGAACTGATGGCTGTCATAGCTCTCGGGCATCCGGTCAGGAAAAAAAGGGAATCCGAAAGAAAGGAGCTTCATGGCCTTGTTTTCAGGGAAAGGTTTGGGTTGGGATGGTAGACTATTTTTCGCACATTATTCTATCTTTGACAGGATTAACAGGATCGACAGGATACGATTTTTATAGTTAATCCTGTAAATCCTGTCGATCCTGTCTGAATTAATGTAATTTTTCTTAATGCAAACATTGTCAGGCCCTTAATAATATAAGCAACGGTTAATATTATATACTGTATGGTGCATTTACAATAATAGCGGACATTCAAAAATAAAAAATTTAAGGGGGATTTAATAAATGGGAATTCTTGATGTTACGGAAGATCAAATATTTCAGACACTGGGGAAGGGTAAAGATCCAAACTATAAACCAGTTAAATTAACCGACCGTAAAATAGAGATTAAACCTTTCGATTTCACACGATTGCTTGAATAAATTTATTCTGCTATTGATTTTTTTTATTTTTTCTTGTTCATATCCTATCAGATAGAAGACTTTTTCCCGGTGTTTCAGTACCTCTTTTCTCGATTTCCATTATCTCAAAAAACGATACGGTTTTAGCACCGACCTTTTTACGGGTGTACATCAAATGTCCTCCTTTTTTAAGGAAAAACGAATACACTTCATCGAACTGGGCTTTCTCCTCATCCGTAAGTTCGATAGAAGACAGCTTCCCGGATATGTGATTTATAGCCACCATCACATTTACTTCCCTGACCCTTTTCAGTTTTTCCTTCTCCTCATCGTTCTCTACGTACACGCTTCGTTTCAGTTCCGTAGACCAGCCCACGAGTCTTTTCCTGAACTCTACAAAGGTTATGGGAACGTATTCCCCCTCTTTTGGTTTCGAGAAAAGTTTGCTTAAATGATATTCGTCCATTTATTTGAATCTCGAAAGTGTTTCACACAAAAGGTTCACTGTATCCTTTACTGTCTTTAGACCCACCTCATCTGAATCCACAGGCTTGAAAGCTATCCCGCCGAAGTGCGACATATCCCCGACAACGATCATTCCGTGTATGTGCATCCATGAATGTATCGCCTGGATAGTAAATTCCTGCCCTCCATTGCGTGAGCCGCCCACTGCTATAGCCCCGCCAACTTTGCCTTTCAGCAAGAACCCGTTCCTTCGCAAAAGGATGCTGCGGTCAAAAAGCGCTTTTATCTGCGCTGAAACGCTACCGAAGAATACAGGTGAGGAAACTATAATACCATCGCTTGCTTCAAGTTTTTCATTGATCCCAGCCATATCGTCTTCAATTGGGCAAACCTTCCCTTTCCTGCACGTCCCGCAGTCATCGCAAGGTGAGACTTTAAGTTTTGACAGCAATATTTTGTCTGTCTTGAATCCTTTTTCTTTCGCAATGTTAAGAGCCAGTTCAATTATCTTCTCGTTGTTGCCTCCGGCGTTCGGACTTCCTGAAATACCTGTAATTTTCATATTTCCTCCATCACCTTCAAACGATTTAACAATTCTCTTATGCTCATACACAGCACTACAGACCTCTCAATCATCAGGTTCACGGTGCCTTCTATCCCAAGCGTCCTGAAATCAGTCCTGAGTCCAAGTATCGGTTTACCCCGCGCATAAGCATATCCTATTTCCCAGGCTGTGCCTGAATCAACATCAGCCCCGTCCACGACTGCTACGATTATGTCTGACTTATCTATCGCAGCCTCGTTCTTACTGAAGATAATGCTCTGCCTGTCATCCCTGTCTTTCACGTTATTTGAGTCCTCCTGCGGGAGAAAGACATTAAAGCCTGAACTTTTTATTTCATCACGTAACATGCGGTTAAAATCGAGTTCGGCTTCCGAAAAAAGCGGCGCTGCAAGGTAAACGGTTCTCATAGGCTCTTAATAGTCATGATAAGTAAATAAGTTTTCTAAAGGGGGGTGAAAGTAATGATGAGAGAGTTACAATTCGTGGTGGTAGTTATGCTGAAAACGTCCCGAAGGGCTGATCTTGCGCGCAGGCGCACATTTGCTTTTGCGTCCCTCCAGTGGCGAAGCGAAGCGCAGATATGGAGTGTTATCACAAAATTTAGTGATGTTGTATCTCATCTTTAAACGTTTTTGAAGTGCGTTGTCGCAACGACCTCATAGCAAGGGCCTTATGCGAGCAACTTCAAGCCTACTGAAAATAGAAAACCGCTACGCTGCGCAGTTCGCAGGGTCGCTCAACCTCCCCACTCTTTGAGGCGCACCTGGAAACGGGGGCGCACGTCTTGGCCCATATTCAATAATTGACCGTCAGTATGGGGAGATAGATTTTTGTGATAGAAGTATAAAACTCTGAGTTGTAGCGTTTATAGCTCTACTGTAACTGCCAAAACTTAAAAACTCGAAAACAATAGAAATATATATTGATTTGAACTATGAAGATTCAAGCGGAATTCAAAGATACGAGTTTAATCTAAAAAAATGAGTAAAGCAAATCGATTAAATTGGTTATAGTAAGAAGGAAGAAATATATGCTCACAACTGAAGATTTTATTAGAAAGGGTTATTTTCCAAAGGAATTAATTCCTCCTTTTGATACAAATTCTCTTGCGGACATTCTTCCTACAATACTTAAAGAGGATTTAGGAAAATTTAATCCGAAAGTAAGTAAATGCAGTTTACACACTATACCTGTAATCAAAAATGTGCGTCGGCACATGAGCATCCCAAATCCATTACATCAGATAATACTTTCCAAAATTTTAGCGGATAACTGGAGTGAGATAGAATCATTTGTTTTAAATTCCAAACTTTCTCTAAGCACACCAAAAATTATTATGGGATCAAAACGTGCAATTACACGTTCTTATAAAATCTCACAATTGCCGGTTGAGACTATCATGAGATCAACGGATTCTCGCTTTATGTTGAAGACTGATATTTCGAGATTTTATTCTACTATTTACACTCACAGTATACCTTGGGCATATCATACTAAATCAAAAGCTAAAGCAAGAAAATTAGATCCTTCGTTATTAGGAAATATAATTGACAAGTGTGTACGAAATACTTGTGATGGACAAACATTGGGAATACCAGTTGGACCTGATTCATCACTCATTATAGCAGAGATTATTGGAACGGCTATCGATAAGAAATTATGTGAGGATTTAGTGGGTTTAAAGGGTTATCGCTATGTTGATGATTTCTACCTTTTTTTCAATAATGTATATCAAGCCGAAGAAGCACTGTCCAAAATACATAGCATTACGAAAGATTTTGAACTTGAAATCAATCCAAATAAGACCAAAATCATAAAACTTCCAGAATCAATCTATGGCACATGGACTTCAGAATTAAGCCTTTATAAATTTCGAACGGCAGAGAAAGAACAGCTGTCTGATATTTTATATTATTTCAGTAAAGCCTTTGATTATTCGAAACAATTTCCAAATGAACATGTTCTGAAGTATTCCTTAGCAAGGATTAAGAAAGAGCAGGTACAGCCTAATAATTGGCCGTTATATGAATCACTCATTTTAAAATCTATTGTGACTATTCAGATACCACTTTTTTAAGTTAAACCAGTCAATACTGGTAATAACTCTAATACAGCTACTTCGGAATCACTTATCCGAAAAATCAATATACATTAACATTATTACAGGAATAATAAGTTAATATGTTGAT
>JAHIFK010000163.1 GCA_018900975.1 Methanobacteriota archaeon | reverse complement strand
GTGGTGGGGTGTCGCCCGCAGACGAATAACCGAAAGGGGGGTTTAAGGGGGGACAGCGGAATGTCCCCCCTTTTAATTAGCTGTAGCTTTGGATATTTTGTGAAATTGGTTGTAGAAAATCTTATATAACATGTCTAATGGAGGCTGTGGTAAGTAACGGGATTGATCAGACCTTTCAAGATACTGGAACTTTGTTTTTTCCATAAATTCTTTTCCAATGGAACTCATCATTTTCAACTCCCTTTTCTTATAATGTAACTATCCACAGCGTCATAAATAATTGCTTATGCATTCAATCAAAAATAGAACCGCAGATGAAAATCCAGAGTCACACCTCTGGAGGGCGCATCTGCATTTACCTGTGATCATCTGCGGTTCCGTTTTTCACCTTGTCACTGTAAATTATTGGCGCCTCTCTCAATATGTCTGAAAATTGCCCCCCGGCGCATTGAGCAATAATAATAAGCCTGTGCATAAATATACCTTTGAACTTACATTTAGTATGTTCGGGTATATAAAAAGATGCCGAGGCATTTATCCGCATGGTCACCAGACCAGACGATAAACATCGATTTCATCTGATCTTTTTCGGAAGTTTAAGCAGTTCGTTGTTATCCCTTAAATTTTTTCACGGAAGAAGCGCGAATCCCATGCTCTTAAAATCCCCATCGAAAGAGAAAGCCCTCCCTATTCCTCTTTTCTTCATTATGGCAAAACTCGTGCAGTCTGTGAAACTCAGTTTCTTATCCTTATAGGTCTCAAAAAACTCCCATGCAAGATCGAATATCTCCTCATCCACCACCATTTTTTCAATAACCTTTGAAGCAAGGATGTCTATTCCCCACTGGACAGCTTCCCGATGCCCCATAGAATAGCGTATCCCTGTCAGAGTCTCATCAATTATATCCCAAGTTTGACAGATAAATAATAATATTGCCCTCAGCATGTCTGTTATTTATGAGTTACCAGACAAAACTGAGGACATATGAACTAATCCCAAATGAAAATATATGCTTTCCTATTGGAACGATTCTTGCTATAAAAAACAAATACGAAAAATTAGACTTTTCAGGTGTTTTTGAGAAATACAAAAAGAAAGGTAAAGACATAAATTTCCTCATCCAAGGTCTTTTGAGTTACAAACTAACTGAAAATCTCAGCATAAGCAAAGCCAGTGAATGGATAAATCGAGGTGAGGTTCTTGAAACCTTTGATCTTGAGAACTTCGAAGAGCGGACACTCTTCAGAACACTCGAAACCATAGGCAAAAACAGGGAGGAAATAATTGCTGATATTCAGGACAGATTATTCCAAACTTATAATTTCGAGCATACAGATGTCAATCTCGATTGGACAAGTCTGGTTCTTTATGGCGATAAAAGTAAACTGGGAAAATACGGTTATAGTCGAGCTCATAGACCCGACAAGAAACAAATAACCGTCGGAATAAGTGAACTTGCAGGTCCGATAAATATTCCAATCGGAATTACAGTAAATAAAGGGAATCTCAATGATATGAAACACTTCGCGGATACATATCAACAAATCAATGACCGGCTAAAATCCAGGGCAAGAAAAGCATTGCGGAAATAAAAAGAAGCCAAAGAAATACAAAAATCGATTGATAACAATAAAAAGCTACCAATGAAGTTTCGTATTAATAATGTGCTCATTGATGTGTCTTATTCTTATCAAACAAAACTTGAAGAACTTAGTGAAGATGAAGCTCTCAAACTCGTTGAGACGGTAATTATTAACGGTAGAGAAAGATTTTTCTGCATCAAATCAAGTGAGGATTTGACACTTCAACAGGCTTTACAAACCTATAGAAAAAAGGATTCAATCGAGAAGATTTTTAATTCGATGAAAAATGAGATTGAAATAAAACCGGTACGCGTATGGACGGAAGATAGCATTTATGGGGCATTGATCATTGGGTTTTTAGCTCAATTGTTCATTTCTTTGATACGATATGAGATCAAGGAAAAATTTATACCTTATAAAACAGGAATGACTATTCCTTATAATCCCCTTTGAGAGAATAAAATGAACTGTTCAGAAGTTTTCGCCCTCAGGAAAGCATTCAATTCCGTAAAGGAAAGGCAGGCGCAAAACCCGCCCCGAGACTTTGCTGAGCGGAAAAAGAGACTTGCTGCTTCAAGGGAGATGTGTGTGGGAAATGAGGAACTTCTTGAAAGGGCTGTAGCAAATCTCAGGAAAAACGGTATGATAGTCCATCTTGCAAAAGACAGGTTCGAAGCGGTCGATATGATCCTGGATGAACTCAGCGAGGAAAAGCTCGTAGTAAAATCCAAATCCAACGTCACAAAAGAGATAGAATTAACAAAGGCGCTTGAGAAAAAAGGAGTGACAGTCGTCGAAACAGATATCGGTGACCGTATTTTACAGATACTGAAGGCAAATCCTTCCCACCCCACAGGTCCTGTGACGCACCTCTGTGCAAAAGAGATAGCAAAAGGACTTTCAGAATATTATGGTAGACCTGTAAGAGATGACCCTGATGATATCGTAAAGATAGTAAGGGAAGATGTGATATCAACCCTCATCAAGGCAAGAATAGGAATCACAGGCGCAAATGCCATTACAGCAGAAGAGGGCTCTATCGTGATGACCCATAACGAAGGGAACATCTACGAGGTCATGCGAAAAGAGAAACACATAGTTGTAACTTCAATAGATAAAATATATCCTGATCTTGAAAGCGCAATGAATATGCTGAAGATATTGAGCTTCAATGCCACAGGCGCGATAATCCCTTCATTCGTTGAGATCATTAGCGGGGTGAGCAAGACAGCTGACGTGGAAAAAAAGTTCGTAAAAGGCGTACACAGCCCTTCTGAGATCACAGTCATTCTGGTGGATAACAGGAGGAGCGAGCTTGTAAAGAACGACGCCAGGGAACTCCTGTACTGCGTGGGGTGCGGGAACTGCCTTCTCCACTGCCCCATGTACAACACCATAGGCAACGAGTTCGCGCGGGGCAGCCACCTTGGCGGGAAAGGCATCGCCTATCATTCCCTGTACAGCAATGAGAAGGATGAGAAGCTCATGTACTGCCTCACATGCGGAAAGTGCAGGGAGAACTGTCCGCTGGGATTGGATATACCCGATATAATCAAAAGGTTACGGAGTAATGGATTGTCTTCAGATGTATATTATTTCCTGAAATCGCATACGCTGTGGCTGTATTACCAGAGCTTGCTGAGGCTTGGGATCGGGGGGAAGTAGATAAGCTAAATTTTTCGGATTTGCGATTTTATAGTGCCAGAACCCACTCCTAAAACCACCATTCCACACCCGAATAGCAAAACCACTGCCACAAGCGGCGCAATGGTATATACGAATGTTTCTTGAATCAAATTATTTATACAAATCCGGAAAAATCGGATAAAATCGATGATGATAAATACATGTTACTTGTCATAATCATTATAAGATAGATTTATATATTTCCATGTGAAGTTATATGTCATGCGTCCGGTACTGGCGAACATGGGTCTGGTGATGCAGCTTGCAGGTATTCTTATCGCTTTACCCATCGGCATGGGGTTTGTGTACAATGAGAGCCAGGCAATAATTGCACTCTTTATTACCAGTTTTGCCTTGTTTTTCTTCGGTTTTTTCCTGAACACGATGTCAGTGCGGGAGGAACTTGATTTCAAACAGTCCTGCATCCTTCTCACAGGGGTATTCGTTGTCCTGGGGATCATAGGTGCATTGCCCTATATCTGGATCAATGCGTTCAATGATACAGATACAGGTTCGAGAATATTGAACGGCCTTTTTGAGAGTGTCTCAGGGTTCACCACCACCGGCTTCTCGCTCATATCTGACCCCGGCGCCCTCCCGCACTCCCTAATGTTCTACCGCAGCTTCACACACCTCATCGGCGGGCTTGGCATTGTGTTCCTGCTTCTTGCGTTCTTCTACACAGGCAAAACCCTTGAGAACATGTCAAGGGTGATGAACTTCGTGCGTGTGACTGACAGCATCAAGAAATCCCTGGTAATGATCCTCGTGGTATATTCCGTGTATATCGCTGTGTTTTCCGGGATATTCTATCTAATGGGCTTTACAAATATTGCAGATACGATATCTGTGGTCCTCAGTTCACTCATGACCGGAGGATTCTCACCAGTAGCGGATTTTTCCCCGTATGCCGCGTTTCCCGCCGGTTTGATGGTCATCGTAATGATGATCTTTGGCGCCATGAGCTTCATAATCCACTACAGGATAATCTCGGGAAAATTGAAAAAAGCCATAACATCGGAGTTCATAGTATTTCTCCTTATTTCAGCCCTGTGCGTACTGGTTCTTATGACGCTTTACCCGCTTGATGTCTATACTACGTTGTTCCATGTCCTTAGCGCATCATCAGGCACTGGCTTTTCTACAATAGACTTTACCAGCGTTCCAGAGAAGCCAAAGCTTGTCTATGTCATCCTGATGTTTATCGGCGGGATGAGCTTTTCAACAGCAGGAGGGATAAAGATATCCAGGCTAATGCTTTTTTTCAAATCTATCTTTTATACGATGCGAACTGCTATCGGGAACGATGATAATAATATCACGGTCGATGGTAATGAGTTTGGCAGCAAAGTGATAATTGCAAATCTTGTGCTGATCATTATTTCCCTGACAGTCGTACTGGGCGCTGGAGTTATGTTCTGGTTCTCAGGCTTTGGCCTGGTTGATTCCATGTTCGAGGTCGCTTCCGCCTTTGGAACTGTGGGTTTATCGGCAGGTATAACCACCATAGCCCTGGCTGCCCCCCTGAAGCTTGCGCTGATATTATTGATGATCATGGGAAGAGTGGAGTCGATACCGTTCTTTGTCGCTCTCTCGGGGCTGCGATTGAATAAGGGCAGCCAGGGAGAGACGGTTGAGGGAACTTCTCAGGTTTGAGCTCTTTCCGTCGAGACTTTTAAAGTAAAACCCCTATACTTTCCATTTTGCCTCTTCGCAAACCATTATTAAACAAAAAGTCATTCAACCCCAAAACTCGGGATTACAATGACTCAAATCAAACCTCACGGCGGAAAGTTAATCAACAGGACATTAACTGAACAGAAACGAAAAAAGATAATAGACCAGGCTTCTGATTACCAGAGCGGTCAGATCAGTGTTGACCTGATGAAGGACGTAGAGAACATCGCCTCAGGGCTGTTCAGCCCCCTCGAGGGCTTCAACTGCCGAGAGGACTACGAGAGCATCCTCTACAAAAAACGACTTTCAAACGACCTTCCCTGGACTCTGCCTATAGTGCTTGATACTGACAACAACGACATAAAAGAGGGGGACGATATTCTCCTGAAGAGCGGCGAGCACATTGTGGCAGTGATGCAGGTGGATGAGAGATTCACTTACGATAAAAGAGCTTTTGCAGAGCAGGTGTACGGCACGAACGACGCCGGGCATCCCGGTGTGTCAAAGACATATTCCATGAAGGATACGCTTCTTGGGGGCAAGATCAGCGTGCTGAACGAGTCGGAAACGCCTTATTTCAAGTATGCCATGAAGCCTGCGGAGACGCGCAACCTCTTCAAGGAAAAAGGATGGGAGAGAGTGGTCGGGTTCCAGACCCGCAACGTGGCGCACCTGGGGCATGAGTACCTGCAGAAGAGCGCGCTTACCATGGTGGACGGGCTGTTCATCAATCCAGTGATCGGGAAGAAAAAGAAAGGCGACTTCAGGGACGATGTTATACTTGAGAGCTACGAAGTGCTTATCGATAATTATTATCCCAAGGACAGGGTCGTGCTTGGCATATTCCAGACAGAGATGAGATACGCAGGACCGCGTGAGGCGATATTCCACGCCATCGTTAGAAAGAACTACGGATGCACGCATTTCATCGTCGGGAGAGACCATGCTGGCGTCGGGAGCTACTATCATCCCTTCGCAGCGCAGGAAATATTCAAGGAGTTCCCTGATATCGGCATCGAGCCAATGTTCTTCATGTCCTTCTTCCACTGTCACAAGTGCGGAGGGATAACGAATGACAAGGTGTGCCCGCATAAGGACAGGATCGACTTCTCTGGCACTAAGATGAGGCAGATGATTGAAGCTGGAGAGAGACCGCCAGCGGATTCCATGAGACCTGAAGTGGCTGATGTTATATTGAAGTCGGGGAAGCCGTTCGTGGAATAATGAACAATAGTCCCCCAATTTTCGCTATGCAGCTGAGAATGTCCGTATCAAAGACTATTTTCATTGTACACTGAACTACTTAAACAATTTTTTTAATTTCTTTACATTTTTATCCAATTCTTCCACTGAGTTACTCCCAACTTCAGTGACTAAACCCCTGTCTGATAGAATCCCCCTGAATTGGATAATATTGAGACCGGCTATCTCTGCAGCCTGCATTCCGTACCTTTTCATTTCACCATGACTAATTATTCATCCTCACAGATTTACAGTAAATACTCCCATCAAATCCCGCCAATTTTAAAATTCTCTTCTGATTTTTATCCAGTTC
>JAHIFK010000162.1 GCA_018900975.1 Methanobacteriota archaeon | reverse complement strand
ATGAAACCAGGGCAGTGCAGGTCAATTGGGATAATGGCAGAACATGTGTTCTCATCACAAGTCTGCCAGAAGCGATTTTTTCATCTGACAATGTAGTTAAATCCTATTTCGATAGGTGGCCAGCACAGGAATTGAGTTTCAAGGACATGAAGAGCGGTGTCAATATTAATCGAGTAGTGGGCTACACCAAGAAATTGGGGGACAATGAAAAAGTTCTAAAAAATATTGAGGAACTTCAGGAAGAAATAGCTGAAATCGAGACCGAATTAGAGATACCTTTGAATAAAATAAATGATATGGAGGTAATTCTGCAATCAAAGATCGAAGAGGAGAGAACTTATAGGGAGAAATCCATAGTGTTCAATGGAGAAAGAAAATTACCTAAATGTGATGCAGAAATTTTAGAGAATATCCAGGCAGAAATCAATAGTCTTAAAAGGAAAATTAAAGCGATCGAAATGGTTGATGAAAAATCATTCAATTCATTAAGAAAGAAAAAGACGGAACTTGTAAGGATTATTGACAAAAAGAAGATTTATAGCGTTGATGTTGAGTTGGACCAGATTATGACATGCTTCAAGATTTCTTTTGCAAATTTATGCTGTTATTTTCTTGATAAGTGTTTTAATGGTGAGAAAATGACTTTACAACAGATTTTTGAAACGATTTTTGAACTTCGGGGAAAAGTGAAGATGGATGGGGATCAACGAAATATAATATTAGAGAGAAATACAAAACAAGAGAAGCTTATGAAAAAGTTAGATTCTGCATTTGAAACCATTAACCTTATGGGAATAAAGGATATGAATGGATATAGATATAATTTTGGATTTGTCTAATTTAATCCGTTATAAAAATTAAAATGTCCGAAAGTCATGTATTATGTATATAAAAAACTGCCAAATCAGAAAATCGTTATTGATGATTCTGATAACACAGTAATGTTTCAAAACTTCGATATAGGCGATAATTGGAATATAAATCTCAGGGATGCATCCACTAATACGTTAGTGTATCAATTCAGCGGCACGATTGGAGAGGGAGATACAAAGCAAAGAGGAAATGACTGGAATGTCTGGTTTAGCTGTGTTTCTCAAGGTGACCTTAATCATGGGACTCTGCGCCATATAATGCCAGGGACTTACATTGTAAACGCTGATGGCACAAACAGCTATGGTAAACTTATTTCATCAAGTCCCAGTACAATAACTGTATTGGCCTCAGATGATAAGGGCACTTGCGCAGAACCAATATTTCCTCCACCCCCGGTTCCAGAACTGAACACAATGATCCTTGTATCAGCCGGATTGCTTGGAATGCTGCTGGTCTTGAGAGGGTCTAATTAAAGATCAGCAATATGTGAATCTGGTAAACAATTCTCCAAGAGTTCTCATGTCAGGATAAGAAGGATCTCAACAAATAAGATGACTAATTTAACGAATCCACTGCTTCTCGGTGTTAAAATGTTCTTGTCAGAGATTAGAACATGGGTAAATCAATATGAAGAAGGATATTATGTTTGTTCAGATTTTACTCAAGAGGTTGTTAATAAAGCTACAGAAATTGGGATGAGATGTGGATATGTTACAATTTCATTTAACAAGAACCCTATTTGTCATGCTATTGTTTCATTTGAAACTGATTATGGATTGATATTTATTGAGCCTCAATCAGGAGAACAAATAGATATTTTAATAGGCAAATGTTATCCGCTTCCTCTCAATGGAGTTAGTGAATATGATAATATTCAGAATATAGATATTGAATGGAATGACGGTGGACATAAATCGGTTACACAAGGAATTGTGCCTTCAACAGTACTATTAGTATTTGATATTCCTGAATCTCCAAATTGTTTGATGTGTGAACATGTTAAGTGGAGAATGAAATATGATAATTTCGGTAAAATAATTAAATCAATTAGAGTATGCTCGAAGATACAATATAAATAAATAATATATATTGAATAACTAGACATCATAATATGCTAACAAATATTAAAAAATTAATGAATTTCATATATGAATTATGTCATCATAAAAAACATATTGAATTCGACGAATTCGATCCAAATGAAGGTCATTTGGAAAAATATTCAAAAACAAATGCTGCTTGGAAAATAAAAAAAGAGATCTATTTTCGATTTAATGAACAAATAAAATGGCGTAAAAGAAAATATGGAATACGATTATCAACATTACAAAAAATAAAGGCAGCAAGAGCAATATCTCATGAAGTATACCCAACATACAAATATAATGGAAAGAAAGGACATTGGATAAGAGAAAACTTTAGAAAAGAAATACTAAAAAGTGTTAATGTTGAATATATTATAAAATAGAAATAAGTAATGTACTAATTTAGAATACTTAATGGAAATTAATAAATCTTACCAGCCCCATCGATGATTTACCAAATTTTCAATCATTATAGGGGTCTCATATTTTGTCTTACTGCTATCTTCTGCATTAATCCACACCAATATGACGAGGCAATTTAAAGCCAGTAGGACGATTATTTATATGGCAATGGCAAAGTGTGCCTATAATTCATTAGAGATTTTTACGGTGATTTAATATAATAATGTCTACACAACCTGAACAGTCAAAGAGTATATTGATTTGTATGTTGCATTTCAACTTTCCTCAAATACAAATAACAAACTTTTTATGGTTGTTTTAATATGTTATTTTTGATTGATGGAAAAGGAATCAATGATAACCCCGATTAAATAAACACTAAAATAATATTTGAAATATATGGACGTCCGAGATTTTAATGACCGTATTCTTCTTTCAAAGAAGGCACAATTTTTAGCATATGTGAAACTGGCAGCCGAAACTATAGGTGCACCCATACCTAAAGTTAATTTTGAAGGATGTGCTTCCTTTGATGATGATTTAGCACATATTCACATAGAACAAAATAAAATTTGCATTTCTGAACAGTATCTAAAACGGGCAACACATGAAGAGTTACGTGAAACTGCAACACATGAAGTTACTCATTTGATTGACGAGACACACAACACTAGCTTTGTAAAAGCTCACATTAATGTCAAAATAGCTTCATGGATGCAAGAACATACAAGTAATTTAATTGATGATACAATAAATTTGAACTCGGACTGCTCTGTATCTTCTGCCCCAAAGGTCGAAAAAATAGAAACCCTTGAATCTTTAAGACGTCAATACCGAATATTGCTTTCAGAAATAGATGATTGTGTAGACAGAGGACATCTATTAAAGCGAAATAAATTATTGGACGAGTTAATTATTTTAAGTGAGAAAATAAGAGCAATTGAAACGTCAATATCAGAACCATCCGGAGAAAAACGTTCTCATCCTGATTGGGTAGAGATCGAGAACGAAAAGCATAAATTGGATATATCAAAGATACTTTTAGAAGAAAAAACCACAAAAGAATTAACGGAAGCTCTTAAATTCAATGAATTGAAAGACAAAGAATTAGCAGAGAAAAAGGAACTTCATGCTGAAACCGTAGCAGAAGAATCAAATCAATATTTAAGCGAATCATCAGAGCTGCTAAAAGATAAGAAAAAAAAATACCCATATCATGTTGATGAAAAATATAAGGATAGAAAACGTGAAGAGATACGCCTAACAATAGATGAGAAAAAGCGTCTTATTAAACTTACAAAGGCAATGCCTTATGATAAAGAAATGAGTATGAGTTCTGGAAAAGCACAAAGAACAATCGAACTCTTGAATAGAGATATTTCAAAACTCGAAAAAGATTTGAAGCAACTTGAAAGTATTGATACACAAGTTGAAAAAATCGCTTCTGCATCTCCAAAACTTGATATAGTTGAGTCTGAAAAGGAATCCGTGAAACCAAATGAGAATCACATTTGCCAATATTGTTTTAAAAAGGTGAGTCAAGTTTACAAGTGTACAAAATGTAGTTTAGAACTTTGTGCTGAGCATGCTTCAAATCATTCATGTATTAAGGTATCTCATTCTGAACCCGAATCCCATCCTCTTTCTCATGTGGGAATTGAACCGCAAGATAAACCTATTAAGTCATTAAATTGGAATGCTATTATTATCATCGTGTTCGGAATAATCCTCTCCTCTTTCATAATAAACAGTTTTTTAGACAATTCGAATTCTCAAGGATCTGTTACACCTTCAAATTCCAGCAATAATAATGCGGAAAAAGTCACAAATCCTCAACTTACTCCTAAGGATAGTTTCGAAAAGATTAACGAATACAGAGAACAGAATAAAAAACACAAAATACTATGGAGTGACGATGCCTATCGCCTCGCATATTTTAGAGCCTCAGATATGGTAAAACGCAATTATTTCTCTCGAACAACTCCCGACGGGAAAACTGTATCAGATTACATAGGGAAATACAACTTTTACAGTGATTCTACCTGGGGGGAGAACTTGTGTAAAGGTTGTTCGGATCCTTCACAAACATGGATTGATAGTGCTGATTATAGAGAAGTATTACTCAGAGGATGGGGAAAAGGCGCTGTTGCTTGTGAATCGGATATTTGTGTGTTTATAGGAGTTACTGAATAAGGTCGTGAGATAAATGATAAGATTTCATGCGGGCAATGAGCGAGTTGTGGAAGATGTTGCACTTCGACTTTGAGAATGTATGGATATTAAACGTCGTTGACAGGGCAATGAGCGAGTTGTGGAAGATGTTGCACTTCGACTTTTCACAAATACAAATAGTTTAGAATATTTTATATAATGGTCAATTGTATGACACTTTATTCGGGGATTATCTTAAAAAGAAGGAATGAATATGAGTAGAGAAGCGAAGAAGGTATCTATAGAGAAAGAAACGATTGGTGGAGAAAAAGGACAATGGGAAACTCAATTTGAAGCATCGTTAAAAAAACCAAACGTAAAATTAATGAGTGCGGAAGAAAGGGCATCTGTTATAGCCAAAATCAAAAAAAATTAAGGGTTATACAAACAACTGAAGGAAGAGAATTAATCCATTTTTTTTAAGGAGGAAATATGCAAAAGCGGTTGATTAACGGATTAAAATTTGGAACATGAAAGGCACAATGTTATGTATGTTTGTATATTGGGGTTGATGGAGGTGAACGATATGAAACTCGTTACTTTTGGGTTTTGTTTATTGTTATTGTTAAGTGGATGTATCGAAAACACTCCAAATGACTTAGTACCAACCACAGAAGTCAAACCAATTGAGGAAACTGTGTTGGTTGATGTCCCATTAGAGGCTGTAGTACCAATAGAACCATTAGAAACTGTAGTTGTTACTTCTAAACCAGTACGTGATTACAAAGTATATACTTATGAAGATGATGAAGGTAATGTTCATCGAGTAGAAGACTATACATCCCAAGGTGGAGGACGCTTTGATAAAATAACTATTCCAGTGAATACAAGTGATATAGTTTCACCTTATGTACTTCATGATATTGTAATAAATGTAACGAATTATAAAGATAACTTAATTATCAAAAGAGTATTAAGTAAGACGGATGAAGATCTATTATCACATATCGAGTCTATAACCGTCTTCTACTCAAACTCTGTTGAATGTGGTAATACAATTGATGGCTTCGACACAATGGTAATCAGTACAGGATGTGCTGAACTGTTAGATAACAACAAAGTTAAGATATCTGTGATTTCTAATAATAATGGAATTGTTGAAAACGGTGTGAAGGATATATGCTCTTCTTTAGAGTTTATATTGAGTCACGAGATAGGTCATGTAAAAGGTTACTCTATCGATGTAGAGGACACAAGCGAAGTATATGCTGACAAATATGCAGAAGGATATAACGCTGAATGGAAACAATACTGTTAGGAAACAAACCCTGAACACAGATTCATATGACGTATGAAAACAAAGGCATTATCATAAAATCAGTTAAAGAAAAATAATAAACCACACAAAAACTGACTAATAGTTATACATTAATTCCATTCATCTGGTAACGTCCGCTTTTTATTTGAAGCGTTTTGTTTGAATATCCATATAAAAATTATTCAAACGGAGGCCCTCCAAAATCACCCTTATTATTGTATCCTCTGCTCTCCCAATAACCTTTGTAGGATGCATTCACCAGTTCAATATGGTCTATCCATTTTGCCCATTTATATCCATACTTTCCTTCAGCCACAAGCTGCAGGGGAAATCCCCTGTCCTGAGAAAGAGTTATATCATTTATCCTGTAAGCCAGCATTATATTATTATCGATCAGATAATCAAGACCATGGGATGTGGAGTAGCCATCCGTACTATAGAAAATGACAGTTGTGACATTTTCTCCGATCCCTGTATCATCAAATAGTTTTTTCAGGGGAACGCCAGTCCATTTTGCGGTAAAACTCCATCCCTCCACGCAATTAAGTGTCACGACTTTTGAGACCGGAGTATATGTCGTGATCTGATCATACGTGAGGTTAGCGGGTCTTTCCACCATACCATCAATTCGCAGCCTGTAAGCATCTTTATCTATGAACTGGGTGCCTTTTATGGCGTTATTGCCCTGCTCGCTGACAGGGGTGAGTTCTATTCCCAAATATTCCGCAGCTTCGGTCTCATTTCCATTGTCTTGCCTGGAAAGACAACCTGAAAACAGGATCAATATAAAAAGACAAAATACGATCGAACAGGTTCTTTTCATGAATTATCTTTTCTCCGACAACCATCTTTTTGGCAGGATCATTTCCTGAGACAGTTTGCCCTCCACTTTTATTGATAGCAGGTAAGTATCTCTTTGGTATGTTATTAATCTTACCACTAACCATGATTGTCCTGTATTCTATTAGAGCCGAAAAGAAGATAAAGTTATGAAAGTATATATTTGATCTATAAAGAAGTGGGAAAAATGAATAGAAATATAGACAAAATACTTCAAAGCAGGCCAACCATCGAAGGCGCAGGAGTTCACTTGAAGCGGGCATTCGGGTTCAGTGAAGCACCCCAACTTGATCCTTTTTTGCTCCTTGACGATTTCCGTTCCCATGATCCAGAGGACTACATTGCCGGATTCCCGTGGCATCCTCACAGGGGCATTGAAACCGTGACTTACATGCTGGAAGGCACAGTGGAACACGGGGACAGTATGGGAAATAAAGGGGTTATCAGACCCGGAGAGGTTCAGTGGATGACCGCAGGAAGCGGAATAATTCACCAGGAAATGCCGAAGGGAATTAACGGACATATGGGTGGGTTTCAACTGTGGGTGAATCTGCCTTCCACGCACAAGATGATGGAACCCAGATACAGGGAAGTCAAGAATGAACAGATACCAGAGGTTTTGACAGATAAATGAATGAAAATCAGGATCGTCAGCGGTGAGGTGAACAAAAAAACAGGGCCTGTCAGGGATATTGTCGTTGATATTGAATATCTTGATGTCGCAATGGAAACAGGCACTGAATTTGAACACGATATCAAGAAAGGAAACCGTGCCTTTGCCTATGTGATAGAAGGCAGCGGATATTTTGACTCTGAGAAAAAAAGGAACATAGGAAAAGAACATCTCGTTATATTCAAAGATGGAGATAACGTAAAAATTGCAGCAAATGACACAGTACTTCAATTCCTCTTGATCTCAGGCAAACCTCTGGGAGAACCTGTGGCATGGAGAGGACCTATCGTTATGAACACTCAGGAGGAATTGCAGGTCGCTTTTGATGAATATAGAAATGGTACTTTTATCAAACACAAGATCTGATATTGAACAGCATTGTTTAACCAGTTATTATCTCTTGTCCAAAATCCTGTCTTCAATTTGAAACATGAATGCAATCGTCATAATGGCCAAAGCCCCCATACCGAACAGGGTGAAAACAAGGCTCACCCCTCCTCTTAAGCCAGAGGAAGCGTCCCTTCTCTATCACAATTTCCTGCTTGACAAATTAGAGCAGGTAAAGAGCATAGAAGCGCACCGCTATGTGGCCTATACGCCACAAACCTCCGAATCATTCTTCAGGAGCATCATGCCTCCCGGGTTCTCCCTGATAAGCCAGAAGGGCGAAGACCTTGGAGAGAAGCTTTCGAATGTTTCAAATGGACTCTTTGCACAGGGCGCAGAAAAGGTGGTTATGCTGGATAGCGATACCCCAAACCTGCCTACGGATCCTATACGAGAGGCGCTTTCTGGATTAGATGAGGTGGATGTAGTCCTCGGGCCATGTGAGGATGGCGGATACTATCTGATCGGAATGCGATCATGGGTGCAGGAGCTCTTTCGCGGGATACCGTGGAGTACGGCTGATGTGGCGAAGATGACAGTGAAGAAGGCACATGCCCTTAGCTTAAGGGTCTTGCTTCTTGAAAGATGGTATGATGTGGATACAATAATAGATCTTAAACGCCTTAAAAGAGATCTGGGACAACCAGCTGAGAATTACTTTTTCTGTGAGAATACTTACCGTGCAATATCTTCTTTGCATATTTGAATGAATTCGAAAAAAAGAGCATGTTTCCTTTAGGAGACATGCTTAAGTTTTGCTATGGATTATGTGTACGGAGAAATAAACAGTCACAAACAAAAGCTTCTGAAAATTCAAATCCACTTCATGTTGCCATGAGAGCAATATAGATGTATAAAATTTGTACCCATTTTCCCAAATATCCACACAACCATTTATATTAAAGATGTAATGTGATAAATAATTTTTGCATTTGAGAAGTATTAAGGTAAAAGTGATTTAAGAGAATAAAATATGCCCCATATCTACCTGAAATACCTGATATACTTCCTCTCAGGCAGCATACTTATCACTGCTATCACCCTGGTCGCCGAGAAAAGATCGCGGAAAATAGCAGGCATCCTGATGTGCCTGCCAGTCATAACTTTCCTTTCCCTGCTGTTCCTCGGGGTTTCACAGGGAGCAGAGTTCGCAAGCATGGCGGCGGTCTGGAACCCGATAGGCGCAGTTGCAGACCTTGTGTACATGGGATTGTTCGCTATCGGGATAAACCTGCCAGAGTATATTGGAAAAACAAATACCCTTAGTGATGGAACAAAAAGATCAATAGAAATTCTATCCGGGCTCCTGTCAGGATTTGCCGGGTATTTCTTGTGCATCGCGGTCTTAAGCCAGTTACCGATAACAAGCGGATGGGTTTCACTTTTTGCCCTGTGGGTTGCAGCGGTCGTAGTTCTCGGAGACTCTTTCGGGTACCTTTGGGGAGGTCTTTTTTCATCGTTTCCCGGCACGATCACGCCAGTACTTGTCCTGCTTCACCTGAAGAACGGGAAGAGCATAATATCCGGGGTCATAAAAAGTTCGCCCATCGGGTTAAGTGCAACAGGATTGTATTCATGCATGGTATGGCTACTGTATCCAATGTATGGCATAATCGCAGGGACGTTTGCATCATATCTCGCAGTTATTGGTTTTTTGTCAGTAATATTTTTTCGTTCTTGGCTGAAATAAAAACATGGGGTTAAGATATAAATGCAATGAAGTATAAAATAGGATGTATGAAAAACCAGATATATCTCTATCCGGTTGAGACGATCAAACACTGGTACGTTACTGTCGTAGGCGGACAGTCCGCAGACTTAAAGCCGAACCAGGTCGGAGTAAACATGGAAGCTCTGGCTGAGAACACGGACATAGTCCCGAACGAAGATACTGTAATGATATCTAAATTAGAGGGCAGGGGTATGCCCCTCTTAACGAAGACATATTTTACAGTGGTACCACTGGATAAAAACTCTCCCGATGCATTATTAAAATCACCCATCGGCGAGGTTGTATTTCCTGCGCAGGTTAAAAAAGAATGGTTCCTGGAACCTGTTGAGATCGGTGAATCCGTAGTTCTCAACAACGTCCTTAGCCAGAGATATCCCAACCGGCTTGTCAATTATATGGACAGGTTCATCAAGAGCAGGTCTGGTATGCCATATATAGAATTCGATGAAAACTGAAAACCCTGACAGAGAACTAATTATTAACTTCAACAAGCTAAAGTTCATTTATGCCGATGTTTATCCCAAAATTATATGAACTCAGGAAGCAGAATAATTAGCGGATGCATACATCGGAAAAATAATGGTTCGATTAGAAAGACACGGAGATTCCTATGTACTTGTAACAGGTACACCGCAAAAACAGGACATCAACGTCCTGATAAGCGCCCTGTCCGAGCTTTCGAAACCCTCTCCTGACAGCGCAAAGATCAGGGACGGGCTTCAATATCTTGACAACTGCGGTGGAGCGGATTTCAGGAAAGAGATAAGGGCAGTACTTCAAAATGCCGTTGATAACAGGGGTATGACCGTCATCGATTTATAATCGCAGGATAACATCATATTGATGGCAGAGTTGTTCCTGATACCTATAATAAGCACATTCGACGTCCATGATGTCGCTGTAAGGGACTGGCTAAATAAACTCGATGATGATGCCCTGAGGAGCCACCTTGAGGAACCTTATGGGCTTGAAAGGTTCTTTCCAAAGAATTCCCGTCATGCGCTAAAGTGTGTGGATGAGGTTCATGACGAGGTGTTGCGCCTGCTCGAATCAATCGATCCCCAGGCGGTCTTTCTTGACATATCCATGGATCTTGTGGAGCTTGAGAACAGGTACAATAAGAGGATGCTCTCGCCCTCTGAGTTCTGGGAAGAGTATTACCAGACAGGAGCCTGCGAACAGCGGTCTTCCCGGACATTATATTGTATCTACATAAAAGGTATTATTAACAGGCTGATGCGGCTCATTGAAAATAAAGAACATCTTCCGTTAAGCATTGTTTTCTACGGGACAGACTTAAAAACCAGGGAAGAACTTGTTCCAGTGTATGAGGATGCTTTTGATAAGGACAGCGAATTCGTACTGCAAATAGCAAAGGAACTCAACGAGATCATGAACCTTCGCGAGTCCCCAAAAAACCTGTGGTACAGCACAATGTCAAAAAGACAGATGTCAGTCTCGTATGAAGAAACTGAAGAATTCTACACCGAACTATTGAGCCGTATAAAGAGACTGCTAAAGTTCAAGGTACGGGAGCATTTTGTCAAGAATTTAAGAGGTAATGCAATGGAATTCCTGTCAGCACACGAAAAATTTCTTGACAATAAGATGAAGGAAGATAATATGAAGCTCTCGAATATCCTTGAGGGGTTAAATGTCCTGACTTCACAATCTGAACTTAAAGCTGTCGTGATACTCTGCCAAACGATGCACTATCCTTTACTTTTAAATTCCTTGAAAAAAGAAAAACGATTACAAGAGATGGAACTATCCTTCAGTGATATTGATATCACGAAACTGTTGAACCTGATGAAGCCTTTCACTCAGAAGAACAGGATAATGCAGAGTAATTATGAGATCGCACTTGACATCACCGGGCGCAAAAAGCCGCAGAGATTTGCGGTTCCGGATGCTATTATTGTGCCTTTATGAGCTATTTTTAAAAATGAACGTATGTTATGATAATACCCCACAGGATAATGACAGGTATTCCGAGCAATATGAACCTGGTAAAGGTCTTCTTTATTAATTCAGCAAGCTCAGGCGGCCCTGACCATTTCACGAGAATTATCTTTGTCCCTGTGCTCATGATACCTGCAAGTACTGCTGTCATGGCAGCGGTGGAAGGGGGAACGTGACCGCTTACAGCAAGCGTCACGACCGAAGCCGTCACTACAGCGCTGCTGACAAAACCTCCAAGCGCAATGGCGTACACACCCGCAGCGCCAGCATATCTGTCGGCGAACGTTGCTAAAATAGACAGCGCTGCAAAACCGAAACCAAATTTAACGGCAGATGAGAGAGCAAAAGGCGAATCCAGTTTTATGGTCTCGCTCACGGGCGTCCCATTCTTCGATCTTATTAAAGCAACCACGGCAAACAATGTTATCACTATCTGCGGCGGCGCCATGAGCAGGAACACCCTGCCGCTCGGGTCGATTATCAGCGCTATGAGAAGGTTCCTGACAAGCATGGAAGCATTTGACAGGATGATGCCTGTAAAGCTTGATTCCACAAGTTCGCTCCTGTTCTTTGCCATTGCAGCAATGGCGCCAGTTGTGGCTTCGCTGTTAACCACACCACCCAGCAGCCCTGAAAGCGGGAGTCCGTATCTTGTCCCGAATTTTTTCATCGAGATAAAACTTATGAAGCTTATGGTCGCCACCACGATAACTATCAGGAGCACCCACCTTGGATTGATGACACCCATGAACATTTCATCAGGAGTTACTGGATACAGTATGAAGACAACTGCTAGAAAACGTACTGCGCTCTGGATCTCAGTATCTGTGAGTTCTGTGGCAAAGGAATGAAGCTTCCTCTTCTCTGCAAGCAGGAGAGTTATCACCACGGCACCTGTGATGGCTATCATGTACTGATCGTGGGTTATAAGGACTCCGAGCAGGAAGGTGCAGAATAGCGCGATAGGGCCCGTTATTCCGGGCTGGTTCAGCGTGACGTTCTTTGCATATACGTATATCGCGGAAACTATCGCAAAAAACGCAAGGGATACGAGCAGGATCCCTTGATCGACCGTGATCGCAAGGTATGCCGAGATCATCCCCGCGATGCTGGCTATCGTGAAAGAGCGGACGCCTGCTATCAGTTTGGTGCCCTCCTTTCGCCTGTGCTCCCGTTCGATCCCGATAAGTATGCCGATGAGCGCGGCAAGCACAAGTTTCTGGAAGAAATCTATGTTCACGCTCATGTCGCCCAGGGAAGACGGTATAAGTTCCATGTTCGTAAATTATTCATTTTATTTTTATAAATACTTATTGCCAGAGAAGGATAACTTCATACCCCTTTGGAAACTATTTAGCACAAATGATCAAGAAAAGACCTTTACTGCTCATGATACTCGACGGGTACGGCATGAACAGTAACAAAGAAGGGAATGCCATAGCAGCGGCAAGAACCCCTAACATGGACAGGCTTTTTTCAACATACCCGCACTATGAGCTTGAATCATCGGGTGAATCAGTCGGACTTCCGGAAGGACAGATGGGAAATTCCGAGGTCGGGCACCTCAACATTGGCGCTGGGAGGATCGTTTACCAGGACCTGACAAAGATAACAAAAGCGATACACGACGGCGAATTCAAGAAGAACAGGGCACTTCTTGATGCGATTAAGAATGTAAAAAGCAAGGGTTCATCTCTTCATCTTATGGGACTTCTCTCAGACGGGGGAGTGCACAGCCACATCTCACATCTTTATGCGCTCCTTGCATTGGCAAAGGAACAAGGCATCGCAAGAGTATATGTTCATGCCTTCCTTGACGGCAGAGACGTTCCTCCGAAAAGCGCTCTCACCTATATCGCAGATGCGCAAATCAAGATGAAAGAACTTGGGGGCGAATTCGCAACAATATCAGGTAGGTATTATGCAATGGACAGGGACAAACGGTGGGAGAGAGTCGAGAAGGCATACAATGGCATGACAGGTGGCAAAGGAGAAAAGGCAGAGAGCGCCACAAGTGCAGTAAAGAACTCATATGAGCGTGGGGAGACAGACGAGTTCGTCATTCCGACGGTCATAATGAGAAACGAAAAACCCGTATCCCTGATATGTGATAATGATTCTGTTATTTTCTTTAACTTCCGCTCTGACCGCGCCCGCGAGATAACCCGGGCATTTATTGATAATGGTTTCAATGGTTTCGATCGAAAATCACATCCAAAGATCAATTTTGTATGCATGACCCAGTACGATGAGACATTTAGTGTCACCTTTGCATTCCCGACAGAACTGATCAAGAATATTCTTGCAGAAGTCATATCCCAACATCATTTGAAGCAGTTACGGATCGCAGAGACAGAGAAGTACGCCCACGTCACGTTCTTTCTTAATGGAGGTGTGGAGAAGCCAATGGAAGGCGAAGACAGGATACTCATTCCCTCTCCAAAGGTTGCGACATACGACATGCAACCTGAGATGAGTGCATTCCCCGTAACAGACGAGGTTGTGAAAGCGGTAACATCAGGAAAATACGACCTTATTATCCTCAATTATGCAAATTGTGACATGGTAGGTCACACCGGAATATTTGATGCTGCTGTGAAAGCAGTGGAAGCCATAGATGCGTGCATTGCCAGAGTGTATGACGCCGTCATACATGCTGGCGGGCTGCTTATCATCACAGCAGACCATGGGAATGCAGAGAAGATGTGCGATGAGGCGGGGGGGATACATACTGCACATACATCCAACCGCGTGCCTTTCATAATATGTGAAAAGGGCATCGAGCTCAGGGACGGCATACTGGCAGACGTAGCACCTACAATCCTTGAGGCGCTGGGTTTAGAAAAACCTGAAGAGATGACAGGAATGTCCCTGATAAGGCCATAACAATCTATATACTTTTCAAAACGTATATTCCAGCATGGATGCTGAGGGCGACCTGACTATTTTCAGCGGCAAGCTCACCATACTTATGGCTTTCAGTTCAGGTGGAGAACTGGATAAAACCTGTCTTAGACACTATTTAAGCAAGAAACCTTCTCAAACTCTGACTCCAAATCAAAACAATTGATAACATCTATAGCCTTCTGCCCTTCAATGGTTACTTTTCTATAATATCTTTTTCTCGATATACTTTCAATAGTCTCAGTTATTCTTGTAAAAGAAAAACCCTCATCAGTAAAATCCAGTTTTATAAATTTACCAACTTTTTGGGT
>JAHIFK010000161.1 GCA_018900975.1 Methanobacteriota archaeon | reverse complement strand
GCGCGGGATGTAGGGCGACAAGTTGCCCCTGTAGTTTCCAACGTGCGTAGCCCAGTCGCCGCGGTCGGGGAATGACCAGACGGTTGTAGTTTCGGGGGTGAAGGTGGAGGGGGCGAATTGCGAGAGAGATTCTACCTGAAACAAGGTTTTTTAAGTGGATATACATCGCATTAACTTCCGAATCAAATTCTACTGAAACCATATCTATTCAATCTCATGGCGTATGCGGACTGCTCCCGGAGTTATTACTGAAAATGAATGCATAAGTTCTGTTCCATGCTTCTTTACGGCAGAAACAACTATCTCCGCTTTCCGGGTAGAAGAAAGCCCTGCCAATCGGATCAGCACAACTCCACTGGTTACGCGCCGCTGACGAAAAACAAGCTCGCCAAAATCTTTATCAGCCGTTAACAGCAGTGTATTTTTCTTATTGGCCATCTCAAGCACTTCATCGTCAGAGATCCCGGCATCCTTTTCGGCAACGTACTCCACATTATGTCCTGTTGATCGAAGACGATCGGCAATTTGCCTGTCAACGTTCTCATCTGCCAGGAAATTCAAGAGACCGCCTCAGCGACAGGGTACACCACATCAGCGCGTAAAGCCTGTGCAGCAAATGCAAGAGCTGCTCGTATGCCTTCGCGCGTCAGCCGAGGATGAGCCTCCAATATCTGTTCCACTGTTTCGCCTGCGGAAAGCTTTTCCAGGATAATCTCCACAGTGATACGGGTTCCTGCGATGACAGGTTTGCCCATCATTACTTTAGGGTCGGATACGATCAATTTTTTCTGCATTTTGCACCTCTTTAACTCAATGGTGTAAGAACCGGGTGAGGGATTATTTTATCGTGTTAGATATGGTGGATTCATATTTATATTATTATGGTTCTTTTTTAGCTCGGCAACGACAAGTGCAGAGCATCTTCTATCTTGTAAGGCGCGCCGTCCCAGGAGGTTGCACTCCATCAAAGCTTCCTGAATAAATGTGGTATTTTGGAGAAAAAACCGCAGATGAATACAGATGAACGCAGATCTGTTGCCAACCATCACTATTTATACGAATTCCCGAAAAACGATAGAACACAGATTGCGCGGATGACGCGGATACGCACGGATCACGATCATTCCTGAAAAATGACAGCGCCTACCACCACTTCATGCTCTCCCTGAACCTCGCCGTCTTCTCCCCCACCTCCTGCTTCCTGAAAACATACAGATGCTCATGCCCTATCAGGTAAAAATCATATTTCTTCCCGAACCACTTCTCTCTTGTGCTCTTCATCTTCCACTGGAGTTTGATTATATCCTCGCGCAGTATGAACCCAGCCTCAAGGAAGCTCATGAGCACCCGCGGCGTGATGGGCACGAAATGCTTGCTGCGCCGGGTATCGCCCATGAGAATAGCGCAGTGCTTTCCAGGTTTGAGCACGCGGAAGCATTCGAGCGCGACCTTCCTCATCTCCTCTGCGAACTCGGCGATGCTGTGCACGCTTGACAGGTCGCCCTCGCGGTCATGGGAATAGGGAATGATGCTGGCATAGGGCGGGTGGGTGGCGATGAGGTCAACGGACTCGCTCCCGATAAGGTCAAGTGAGCGCGCATCTCCCGTGTATGTCCTGATCTCCGGTACTTTATACTCAGCATCCAGCGGCGCATAAGAAAAATCCAGCCTGTTGCGCGCCACCATGACAGCATCTGGATTGATGTCCACTCCCACGGCGCGCCGTCCCAGGAGCTTGCATTCCACCAAAGCTTCCTTAAAAATAAAATGCAGTATTTTGGAAATCAAACCGCAGATAAACGCAGATGAACGCAGATTTGTTGTAACATCTGAAGTGACCACCCAGCCAGCCATCTGGTCAAGCACAAGGTCGCCGGGCGCAGTGTAGCGCAGGATGAGGTTTCGCGGGATGTAGGGCGACCAGTTGCCCCTGTAATTGCCGACGTGGGTAGCCCAGTCGCCGCGGTCGGGGAAGCTCCAGACGGTTGTGGTTTCGGGGGTGAAGGTGGAGGGGGCGAAATTATGGATCTTCCAGTTATTGTGGAGTTTTATTTTTGTTTCTCCTATCTGCACTTCGCTGTGGGATTGGAGGAATTGTTTGTAGTCAGTCCTTGTGATTTCGCGCAAGGATCGATATTGATCTGATTACTAATATATAAATTAATATGATCTAATTATGTGAATATAATTAAGTTGGAAGTTAGGTGGAAGTAAGTTATAAGTAAAGGAAATCAATATATGTTATAAAATATTTAGGATATTGGTATTTAGAAAACGTAGAAATGGAAATTAATAAACAAACGTTAATCGTAATAAAAGATGCTATTCGAGAAGCATTGATAAACGAAGATTTGGATTTACTCCGTGGAATTCAAATGCTTGAGAATACGATATGGACGCATGCAGCGGTAGGGAAGAGTGTAATCAAATACTTATGGACTAAAAAAGAACAAGGTGTGGATCATGTTAGTAGGCGAGAATTAGCTAAAGCATACAAGCATATCAGTAAATATATGCTCTTTGAAAAATTCTTGGAAGAAAACGAGTTCATCACTGTCGATTATGAAAATAATTCAGTTTCCCTAAGCAAACATTGGGATTGGCTATTCGATAGACCGGATAGAAACGAATTAGTTAATCCTGAAAGATTAGGAAAAATGATCACATCAGAGTGTGTTAAAACCCAACTTTTATCTCAACCACAAATCCCAAACTCAACCGATAACCGGTTCATATATTCAGAAAAACAATTATTTCATAGCTTCCCCATAAATCAAACACATTTTTTCCTTCACTCCCCTC
>JAHIFK010000160.1 GCA_018900975.1 Methanobacteriota archaeon | reverse complement strand
ATAATCCAGATCCAAATATATAGCATCTTTATCTAACAATGTTGTTCTGCTCGCTCCCGTATCCACCAGGAACTCTACTGTTTCATCGATATCCATCGACTCCGAGATCAAATGAACGTTCATAAAACCTGCACCGTTCCTGAAAAATCCCCTGATCAAAGTATCATCTCAACAGGTTTATCACTTGCATATCCGATGTACACGCCCTTGGCGTTCATGGTTTTCTTTTTAACCTTCATTGAAAGCTGCTTTAAATTCTCATCTACATCTATTATTTTCTGGTTCCATACAGCTACAAACCTGTCCCTGTAATTTTTAACAATATCCTTAAAATTCTGGGCAAACCATCTCTGGTTTTTCTCAAATTCTTCTAAATGGGCTTTGTGTTCGTTCATATTTTTTGCCTCAATGTTCACTATTTAACACCAATATTATCATTACATTATATTACATTCATGATAACCTATAAGCACAGCGGGTCGTTCATCCCCAGCATGGCGCAGTATCGTGTGATATACCCATCCTCCTTTCGATACGTGTAATAAAGCGGCTCAGTCCCCGCGATCTCCCTGTCCTGGAATGGTTCAGTCAAAAGGGTTACGCCCCTTTAGGACGTATAGGGGTTCTTTCAGAACCCCTTGGTTTGATAAAACTTTCTTAAAGTTTTTCATACGGGAAAGCCAATCCTCTGTCGGAAGTATATTGTCGCTATCGATCAATGCTATAATCTCGCCCTTTGAGTGTTTTATGCCGACTGCCTTTCCAGCTTCACCTGTTTTAAGAGGATTTGGATAGATTTTATCAGTGTATTTTCGAGCTATTTCAAGTGTGCTGTCGGTTGAGTCGCCGTCCGCGATAATGATTTCTATCTCTCCCTGATAGTCCTGGTTTTTGATGGACTCAAGGCAAGCTGTCAGGGTTTTAGCGGAGTTGTATGTGGGGGTTATGATGGAGATGGAGGGATTTTGATTCTTCAAGATATGTTCTGTTTGTTCTCTAATACTTTTATTCCTCCTGAAGCTTTGAATTGGTCGTATCTGCGTTAATCTGCGTTCATCTGCGGTTTTTTTTCGTTAGTTCTTCACGGATCATCTGTGCGCATCCGCGTCATCCGTGCGATCCGTGTTCCCGTCTCATGATTGTTCTCTAATCTGATGACCAATGGAAATGCATCGGATGGCGCGAGAATGGGGTTGCATGGGGATACGGAGGCGCCGGGAGTTTTATATTTATTATGTGATTATATTCTTCTGCCATTGATTATCGGTTACGGAATTTGAATGGAGATATGAGGGTTAGCTCATTCTACTTACCTTTCAACTCTTTTATTATTTTCAAAATATCGGTGCAAAGTAAGGTGATCCTACCAGAATGCCTTTTGATTAACCCGCAGGCAATAAGTTTCTCTGCGATTTCATCTTCTATATTATTCCCTGATTCGATATCAAGCATGGCATTGATATAAGCCTCATCGGAAAGGACTTGAAGCTGAGAGACAACTTTTTTAGAGAGCCATAAACATTTGTTTTCAACAGCATCTTTCAGAAATTCATCAAAGTTCAGAAACCCTTTGTGGTGTAGTCCCATCATGAATGCAGTAGTCCACACAGGAGTAACTCCCATTCTTTCTGCCCCAAGCCTTTCTGCGTAATCATCGGTAAGCAGGACAGTTTTGGTATCTCTTGCTGTAAGTATGCATCCGGTATCGATTAAGCTTAATAAACCCTGTTCTCTCAATTCATTATTCAGCACATTCCACTCCTTTTTTACTATTTCTGCATCAATTTTCTGAACTGAAATTCTATTGCCAAGGTATTTGAAAAGCCGAAGAATATTTAAATCAAAGCGCTTTAATATTTCTTGTTCTATAAGAGGCTCATAAACATAAACATGGCCCACAGCATTGAAGAGCCCATCAAAATAATTTTGCCGTACCTTCAGAAGTGTTATAAGAGTTGTAGAATTAATGGTAATATCAATGCCCACTTTTCAACACCTTCAACGCTTTCTCAAGGTCTTTCAAATCCCACCTGTCCTCAAAGCCGAGTTCAGAAGCGATTCTCATGGCATCGGCTACGTCTATCTCACTCTTTTCTGCAAAAGCTGAAACGCTTAATCTCTTCTCTTTCAAAAGATTCACATTGCTCAGGATTTTTTTTGCTCTCTCAATGCCCCTGGACAATTCCTGGATAAATAACGGTAGCAAGACATCCTCCCTGGGTTCCACTAGAATTTTTACTCCCGGATACGGCTCAAATTTGATTTCACTCATTATTATCACCTATCTTAGCATTATTGACATAATTACCTATAAGCACAGCGGGTCATTCATCCCCAGAATGGCGCAGTATCGCGTAATATACCCATTCTCCTTTCGATAAGTGTAATACAGCGGCTCAGTCCCTGCGATCTCCCTGTCCTGGAATGGTTCAGTCTTTCTGGAAAGTCAGTCCCTCGAAGGAAGGATATTGTCAGAATCTACAAGAGCGATGATCTCATTTTTCGCTTGTTTCACGCCCACAGCTTTGCCTGCTTCACCTGTTTTAAGAGGATTTGGATAGATCTTATCAGTGTATTTTTGAGCTATTTCAAGAGTGCTATCGGTCGAGCCGCCGTCTGCTATTATGATCTCGATCTCGCCATGGTAGTCCTGGGTTTTGATGGACTCAAGGCAGGATGCAAGTGTTTTGGCGGAGTTATATGTGGGGGTTATGATGGAGATGGAGGGATTGCTCTGTGGTGTTTCTTGCATGCTTGTTTTTGATACCATCGTTATGTCAGCCCCTTTCGAACCTAATGATTGTTAAAATAATTAAGTCTGTCGATTTCATTTTAGTAACTTTTTAATTTTTTCTCTGTGTTCTCTGTGAACTCTGTGGTTTTTTTGAAATATTCTATAAGATCTGCTCGAAAATCGCATCGGGCAGCGCGAGGATTGGTGTTGCATGGAGACACGCAGGCGCCGGAAGTTTTATATTTATTATGTGATTATATTATTTTGCTATTCACTCGCAGGGATTTCCATAGACGATAAATCCTCAGAAAAGTTATAATTGGCATAAGTTCTATAACTCTATAACTTCTCCGGCAGTCTTTATGGGCCAGACCCATGCTCTTCCAACCCTCTTGATTCCTCTTTCCTTCAGTTCGCTTCTGGCTTCAGAGATTGCCTCTCTCAGAAAACCTTTATCATAGATTATTACGCCATCCTCGATTGCATCCAAGAGATAACCAGATCTGGCTTTAAATTGTTCCATGAACTCCTTCTCAGTAAGCCATATACTCTGAATAAGGGATAAAGAATTTTCGATTTTCCTTACAACCTCTGCTCGCTCAAAAAAATCATTGGGAAGCTCCTCTGTAACCACTATAAGGTCGATGTCACTTTTCGGGAATGGTAGTTCATTTCCACGTGCGACTGAGCCAAAGAGGATAACTCCAATTGCTTTATTTTTTATTTTTTCAAGGTATTCTTTTATCAGGGCAGCATATTCTTTATTAAAATCCTTTAAGAAAAATTCTTCCAAGTTTTACGACCTCCTCTGCGTTTTTAAAAAATGAAGTGGTTTTGTTTGCATCGAAAATCTCTGATGGCATTATTATCTTATCAACCATTTCCCACCCGTATCTTGGAAATTCCTTCTGACTTTCAAGTATCTTGGAAAGTGCTACTATCCTCTCCAGTGTCTCAATATCCTTATTCAGCATCTGATACTTATTTCCTCTTATAACCATCAACTCTATTACTGATGATGGAAAATGAGTTTTTCCAGCCTCAATTCCAAGAAATGCCAGAATTGCTTTACAGACTTTTTCACAGCACTGTTGCGAATGAAAGACAGCACTCGGAAAACGATTGTTTTTCAGTGATATAGCTGCATCCTTCATATCTTCTTCAGCCATTTCTATCCAGTATTCTGATTTTGCCTTATTTTTCATTCAGCTCCATTATGATCTCCAAAACCTTTAACGTTTTTGCTTTTCAGGGTTTCTGAAAGTCCCACAGGAATATTCACGGTCTCAAGATAATACAGCGTCCCAATAAAAGACTATTTGCATCAACTTTGCATCCTTTTCATCCTCAGCATGGCGCAATATCGCGTAATATACCCATCCTCCTTTCGATAAGTGTAATACAGCGGCTCACTCCCTGCGATCTCCCTGTCCTGGAAGGGTTCTGTCATAAAGGGTTACGCCCCTTTAGGACGTATAGGGGTTCTTTCAGAACCCCTTGGTTTGATAAAACTTTCTCAAAGTTTTTCATACGGGAAAGCCAGTCCCTTGAAGGAAGGATATTGTCAGAATCTATGAAAGCGATGATCTCATTCTTTGCGTGTTTCACACCCGCTGCTTTGCCTGCTTCACCTGTTTTAAGAGGATTTGGATATATCTTATCCGTGTATTTTTGAGCTATAACAAGAGTGCTGTCGGTTGAGCCGCCATCTGCGATGATAATTTCGATCTCTCCCCGGTAGTCCTGGTTTTTAATGGACTCAAGGCAGGATGTCAGGGTTTTTGCGGAGTTGTATGTGGGGGTTATGATGGGGATGGAGGGGTTGCTTTTTTGTGATTCTTGCAGGCTTGTTTTTGATACCATCGTTTTAGATCAGTCCCTTTCACACCTTATGATTATTAAGATAATTAATCCGGTCGAGTGTGTTTTGGAAATTGTTTAATTTTTTTCTCTGTTTTCTCTGAGGATTCTGGAGTTTTTTCGAAATATCCTGGAAAATATGCTGGAAAATTGCATCGGATCGCGCGAAGATTGTGAGTTCATGGGGATACGAAGGCGCCGGAAATTTTTATAAAACTTATGTAATAATATCGATTTATTCATTATCATTGTCAGGATGCAAAATATTACTTACTTTTTTCCTGATATCTCAACCATGATTTCTTTCGCAAACTTCACAGCTTTATCTGCGTCATCAGCTCCCATAACAAGATCAGTTTCATAATCCGCAATATTTCTTTGCCGCCTCAGGTAATGCATTTTATTCGCAATTACAGGGTTCTTTCTGTACAACATGCTCAAGACCATTCTGTGCACTTCAGGCGTTTTTTCCCCTATAGCAAAAGCATTTCTTGCAGTTAAAAAAGAAGCATAATAGGCTCTGCCCACAGCAGTCCTGATCTTTGCTTCATTAATCACCCCAAGCTCTATTGGGTATTGACCCTATAATCTACTGATGTTTTAAATACCATTGATTGCATAATACTTTTATGTGATCAATATGGGAATTCGTGGACCAAAATCAAAATTCAGTGAAATTGCCTGTCCAAATACCTCATGTCGAGACTTT
>JAHIFK010000159.1 GCA_018900975.1 Methanobacteriota archaeon | reverse complement strand
CTTGACAACTCAAGGTCACTATTGCGTTAATAGATTAATAAACTTTATCAGGAGTATTATATGGGAAACAGACCCCTCGACATTCTAAACAATGCATTGAATAAATCGGTATTGATCAGGCTGAAAGGCTCAAGAGAGTTCAGAGGCGAACTGCAGGGATACGACATGCATATGAATCTCGTACTTGCAAATGCCGAGGAAATAAAAGAGAGCGAGTCAAAAAAACTTGGAACAGTAGTTGTACGCGGAGATAATATCGTATTCATCTCCCCATAAATTAAAAGGTGATAACAAATGTCAAAAGGAACGCCCTCAATGGGGCATCGCCAGCATAAGACACATGTGAAATGCAGAAGATGCGGTAAGGTATCGTTAAATACCAGAACAAAGATGTGCGCATCATGCGGGTTCGGAAAGACCGCACACATGAGATCATATAAATGGCAAGAAAAATGTGGATATTAAGGTGAGAACGGTTGCATGAAGAATGCGGCGTAGTGGGTGTTTCTTACAGTAATGAAACACCTTCTGCGTTGTCTATCTATTATGCACTTTATGCTCTTCAGCACAGGGGACAGGAATCAGCAGGAATAACTGTCCACGATGGCACAAAGGTCAGTACCCTGAAAGGGATGGGTCTGGTACCTGATGTATTTAACAAGGGTGACATCCAGAAATTAAAAGGTCATGTCGGTATCGGGCATGTGCGTTATTCTACAACAGGCGGCTCAAAAATTGAGAACTGCCAGCCGCTTATCGTGAGTTTCAAAAGTGGTACTATAGCGATAGCTCATAACGGGAACCTCGTCAATTCAAAAGAACTCAGGACTGAACTGGAAAAAGAGGGGCGGATATTCCTTTCGGATTCTGATACCGAGGTCATAGCTCATCTTCTTGTGAAAAAACTCATGCACAGCGACCTTGATGAGGCAGTCAGGGAATTGATGAAGCGACTTGTGGGTTCTTATTCGCTGGTAATTCTTGTTGATAACGTGCTTGTTGCTGTCCGCGATCCGCTTGGTATAAAACCCCTGTGCCTGGGGCAGATCGACAATGGTTATATGGTAGCCTCAGAGAGCGCGGCTGTTGATATCCTGAATGGAACACTTCTTCGGGATATCGCTCCGGGCGAAATGCTGATAATAAAAGGCGGTGAATATGAAAGCAAGCAGCTTGTCAGGTCGAAGAACTATGCCCACTGCGTATTTGAATACATTTATTTTGCACGGCCGGACTCTGTCATAGACGGTGAACTCGTTTACAGCGTAAGGATGCGGATCGGACAGACACTTTTTTCCGAACATCCGGTAAAAGCTGATATCGTTTCTCCTGTTCCCGACTCAGGGATAACAGCAGCCATAGGTTTCTCAAAGAGATCAGGTATAGATTACATGGAAGGGCTGATGAAGAACAGGTACATAGGCAGGACTTTCATCATGCCAGGGCAGGACATGAGAGAGACGGCTGTTAGGCTCAAGCTCAACACGATAAAACCCAATATAGAGGGAAAGAACGTAGTGCTTGTGGACGACAGCATAGTGCGCGGGACAACATCACGGCGCATAATTGACCTGATGAGAAAATCAGGAGCAAGGGAAATCCATATGAGAGTCGCAAGTCCCCCGATAATTTCACCGTGCTACCTGGGTATCGATATGGCGACAAGAGAGGAACTCGTTGCAGCGCATAAGGCCGTGAAAGGCGTTGAGGCTGTGATCAATGCAGACTCGCTCGGGTACATAAGCATCGATGGCCTTGTAAGCTCGATAGGGCTTCCACAGGATGACCTGTGCATCGGATGCCTGACAGGCGCGTACCCGGTGGAAATACCAGGAGAAAAGTGTTCAAGGAGACAGTTGAAGCTGTCCGAGTTCTGACGGAAGACTAAAATACAGGGTACTGATATTAGAATAGTGAGATAGAATACTGAGGCAAAACTATGGGCATAATAAAAAATATGGGGCTAAAGTTCAAATGGTTAAGACGTTTATTCAAGAAGAAGAGAGCAAGAATAGGGATATATGGTCCTCCCAATGCTGGAAAAACCACTCTGGCGAACAGGATCATACGCGACTGGACAGGCGATGCTATGGGTTCGGTTTCGCAGATACCTCATGAGACACGCAGAGCCAGAAGGCGCGAGGGCGTGACCATCGAATCAAACGGCTCCTCTGTGACTCTGGACATCATCGATACGCCCGGGCTTGCTACGAGGATCGATTTTCACGATTTCATGGCATTCGGTATGAATGAAGAGGAATCAAAGAGGCGCGCAAAAGAAGCCACTGAAGGGGTTATAGAGGCGGTAAAATGGCTGGACGACCTTGACGGCGTAATACTTGTGATGGACGCAACGGAAGATCCATACACGCAGGTCAACGTTACCGTGATAGGTAATATGGAAGCGCGGAAACTTCCGCTTCTTATTGCCGCAAATAAGATCGACCTTCCCACCTCGTCCCCTGCGCGAATTCACAGCGCTTTCCCGCAGCATCCTCTTGTTCCAATATCAGCCCTTGAAGGGCAGAACATAGACCATCTCTATAAAGAAATTGCACAACATTTCGGGTGATAATTATGAAAGGAATTCAGTTGGATTTAATCTCAGAGGATAAGCTTGATGGTATGACGCCAATGGAAAAAGTGCGTTTGATCCTTGATGAAGTAAGGATGGGGAAAATACTTGTTCTGGAAAAAGGTCTTACGCCGACCGAACAGAATAAGCTCATCGAACTTACCATGACAGAGATCGCGCAGGATGATTTCTCAGGGATAGAGATAGAGAGTTACCCTGTAAAGCATAACGATACATTTTTTAGCAAGCTTTTGGGCAAGTCCACCCTCAAGACACGGCTTACAGTTATAGGTCCTGCAGCGCAGCTTAAGACAATAAGAAAGGACAGGGACCTGATAAGCGCCATGGTCTCACCGTAGGGTCATGCCACATAAATGCACCAGATGCGAAGGTATTTTCAGGGATGGCGCAGCCATAATACTGAACGGCTGCCCGAAATGCGGGTGGAATAAGTTCCTTTATGTAAGGGATGAAACGACCCAGCCTGCCGGGTCTGCGGGAAAAACAGGAGATACTTTAATTCCCCCTGCTGCAACACAGTTCATCAAGGAAGTGGATGAACTGCTGGGGATTAAACCGGAGCAGCCTGAACCAAAAGAATCAAAAGTTGAGAAGAAAAAAGAGGAGATCGGAGAAAGGGTGGAATCTGTAAGGATACTATCGCCGGGTTCGTATGAATTGAATCTCGATTCAATAATGAAACGGGATGAGATCGTTATGGCGCTAAAGGAGGATGGAACATATATCGTCCATTTGCCTTCTGTCTTCCAGAAAAAGAGACATCATGAGCGGTAAACAATATCAGGTGTGGAGTATAGAAGCGGGGAGTAAATATAGTATTTGCCTCTGTCCGTATCAACCTGGAGATCATAGGTTTTTCCGCTGGTGAGTTTAATGATCGCATTCTGCTCATTCTCAAGAACTATATCGATTGAGTTATTTTCCGAAAAAATACGTATTACCTTATCATCATCAAGTTTTGTGATTTTTGCATTCTTTACCCAGTTTATTTCAAGATCATTTTTGAGGAATTTTAAAAGTTTGTCGTTATCGTTCCCAGGGATATTGCTCCAGTCGAACAAATAAACCCTGGAATATTTTTTTGGGTCTGGTGAATCGGGTGTATAGATATATAACACTGTTTTTATACTTTCCCCGAACTTGACCGAGTCATGTAAATAATACTCTTTTTGAGGTCTTGAGATATTCTTTACACGCAGAACCGCTTTATCAGGATCCATTTTAATAATATCATAATCGAATTCGAAGAACACAGATTTTATTTTTGGCTCAAGACTTTTGCTTCCCAGAAGAAGTATGAACATCTTTGGCAATCTACCAATGTCATAATATACAGTGAATGTGGCATCTGTTTTATCGAAATTTATGGTGAGAGAGGTGATATCAATTGACCTTTTCTCTGACGCCCCGACCGAAAATGGTGTTAATGACGCAAAGACAATGATAAGGAAAACTGTGACTATTAATGCTGATTTCATTCAGTAAACAATATACAACCGGTAGATATATATTTTTCTGCCGAATCTTCATATATTGTTCATGATCTTCGAGCTTCAACCGATATCATATGCCGTATGTAAACCCGCCCATCGAATCGCTTTTCCTTTTTTGACTCAGTTATCCTGCACGAAAAACCGCCCAGCAATCCATTCAATTCATTTATATTGAAATAATGGTAGATGATGCCTTTTTTTCTTTTGAAGGTATTGGGTTCGATCTCGATGCCACCGTACCTCATATCTTCGTCCCCGAAAACTTCAAGGAACAGTCTGCCTCCGCTGCTCAGAATCCTCCTGAATTCGCAGATCGCAAGCTCCCGTTCATCTGACAGGAGATGCTGAAGTACACCATAGCACCATACGATATCAAACGATGCGTCCTGAAAAGGAAGGTGGCAAATATCTCCCGCCAGAAATTTCATGTACAGTTCCCTGCAAACGCTTCCTTTTGCCGCCATCTTAAGAGCGTCCAGGGATACATCCACACCAATAACCTCAAACCCGCGCATCTGTAGCGGTATCGAGTATTTCCCGCTTCCACATCCTGCATCCAGCAAGCGTCCCTTGCCAAGTGAGCCAAGGATGTCAAGGGAATAATGGCCTTTCCATATACTGCTCTTGTATTCGTTGTTCCAGGCTTTGATATGTTCTGTCATGTATCCCTTTCAATTTTAGTCAAAAATCATGTACTTTGTTGACTGGAACTGTTATAAAGTATGCAGACCATTCTTAGCGTTATGCCGACAGCATTAACTATAGCAGGTGTTGATCCGGGGGGCGGCGCAGGTGTTGCTGCGGATATAAAGACCTTTGCAGCGCTTGGGGTTCATGGAACGTGCGTTATCACTTCGCTCACATCGCAGAATACAAGAGGCGTGGTGAGCTTCCAGGATATCCCTGTGGATTTCATCGAAGAGCAGTTCAATGCTTTGGTAAGTGATATCCAGATCAACTGCGCCAAGACCGGTATGCTCTCCTCCCCTGATATTGTCAGGACTGTGGCAGGTTTGTTCAAAGACCGCAGGTTCCCTCTTGTTATTGACCCTGTGATGACTGCTGAGGCTGGAGGGGAACTGCTGAAGGATGATGCTGTGAGCGTCCTGATCGAGGAACTCATGCCCCTTTGCACAGTGATCACACCGAACGTGGCTGAGGCAGAGCGGTTATCAGGTATGAAGATAACAGACCTTAAGGATGCCAAAAAAGCTGCAAAAAAGATACATGAACTGGGAGCGAATGCTGTCATAGTGACTGGGGGTCATCTTGAGTTTACTGATGTTTTTTTTGACGGCGAGGTTACATATATTGATGGAACGATGGTAAATGGGGGGACTCACGGCTCTGGATGCACTCACTCTGCTGCAATAACTGCAGAGCTGGCAAAAGGGACACCTCTTCTTGAAGCTGCACAACGAGCCAAGAAATTCGTAGAGCAGGCGATACTGGCAAGTGTGGCGATCGGCACAGGCAGCGCGCCGGTAAACCAGATAGGACCCCTGTTCGCTGACGCGCAAAGGTATCAAGTATTGCGCAATGTGGAGGAAGCTGTTGAAATTATAGAAAAAAATATGGCGCCTGAACTTATCCCGGAAGTCGGTTGCAATATCGCTATGGCGGTCTCTAATGCATCATCCACGCGGGATGTTGCTGCTGTCCAGGGAAGGATCGTGAGGTTGAGGGGTGCGCCCCATGCAGTAGGTTCTGTGGCTTTCGGCGCGAGCAGCCACAT
>JAHIFK010000158.1 GCA_018900975.1 Methanobacteriota archaeon | reverse complement strand
GCTGAAAAGAGCTGGGCTATGAAATACATCGGGAAGATGAACAGAAAGCTTAAGACCACGGATCTGAAGGGGATGGGCGGATTGAAATGCGATGGGGTTGAAAGGGCATTCTCTTTTATGGGTAGGACATTTTTCTGAGTTTTCACTTCGCTTATTGATGGGGTTGGAGCTGTCCCTTTTACTGGTGTTCCTGCGGACGCGGGGGTAGGGGCAGGAGAGGTAATCGTTTCGGGTGAGGGTTCAAATTCAGGTTCAAGTTCAGGCAATTTCTGGAGTGATGGCGCAGCAAATGCCTGTTCCCTTGGGATGTTATTTATCGTTATCCATACCGGGAAAGTATTATTCAGGTCATTGTATGACAAAAGCCTGTTCTCATCATATTTTATAACTGCTTTATCCAGAGCGTCCATAGCTGAGATCGATCTTTCAGAGCCCTGGAAGCTGACATTTTGCCCGATTATCAGGATGTCAAAACCTCCTTGCTGGAACATCTTTCTTGCTTTTGCTTCTTCAGCCGCATAAACCTCGAATTTACTGTCCGTCTCAATTCCCATTTAGAAATGGTCAGTAAACCCATCACATTTATATTACTTTGTGATTAAATAATAGTTTCTATGAATGAGATTTCGGTGAGCGGACTGAGGAAAGAATACGATGGTCACACTGCTGTGGATTCTCTTGATTTTGATATAAAGAAAGGTGAGATATTCGGCATCGTGGGACCCAATGGCGCGGGAAAGACGACCACGCTGAAAATGCTTTCAGGGCTTATCGTCCCGACGCAGGGGAGTATAACGATACAGGGAATGGATTATAAAAAGAATGCAAAGAAGATAAAACAGAAGCTTGGGTTCCTGCCTGAGGAAAGCCCGCTGTATGAAGGGATGACGGCAGATGATTATCTTATGTTCTTTTCAGAGATATACGGGATCAAGAAGAGCGAGGCATCAGCAAGGATAAAAGAACTCCTTACTGCGCTTCGGCTTGATGCGCGTGATAAGAAGATAGGCGAGATGTCAAAGGGGATGCAGAGAAAGGTCGCCATTGCAAGGGCGCTTATAAACGACCCTGAATACCTTGTGCTTGATGAGATGACCTCAGGTCTTGACCCGACGACCTCAAAGTACCTGGCGGATTTTGTTGCAGACCTGGGTAAGCATGGAAAGACCATCGTTTTTTCCGCACATAACCTCTACCAGGTGGAAAGCCTGTGCGACCGGGTGCTTATCATGAACGCGGGGCGCGAGGTGGCAGGCGGGACGATGGCTGAGATAAAGAAATCGTGCAGCGCGGTGGAGTATGTGATAGAATTCAGTGTGGATGTGGAGGTTGATTTTGAGGCTGTAAGGAAAAATGGGCATTTCATGGCGCGGACGAATGACCTTGAGGAGTTCAACAGGATAACGGGCTGGGTGGCGAAGCATAACGGAAAGATAGTTGATATTAAGACAGTGGAGCCGTCTCTTGAGGAGATATTCCTTAAGCTGATGGGTTAGTTCATATTTATTATTCCGGGCGTCTAATTACACGCATGACTATTGATAAAATCATTTCACGCCTGAAAAAGCGATACCCTCCGGGCAAATTCGGCTCACGCGACCCTTTTTGCGTTCTCATCGCCACTGTACTTTCCCAGCGCACCCGCGACGAGGTCACGGACAAAGCCTCAGAAAGGCTCTTTGCAAAATATACCACATGCAGCGAGCTTTCCCGCGCCGATTCCGGCGATATCGAAGAACTGATACACGATGTCGGATTCTACCGCACAAAAGCGCCGCGCGTTAAGGAGATCGCGCGAATAATAGATAACGATCTCAAAGGCAAAGTCCCGGATGACATCGAGTCTCTCCTTCTTCTTCCAGGCGTGGGGAGAAAGACAGCGAACTGCGTGCTTGTTTACGGATTCGGATTGGATGCTGTGGCAGTGGATACCCATGTCCACAGGATATCAAACAGGCTGGGGATTGTGAGAACAAAAACGCCGGAGGAGACTGAAACAGAGCTTCGCCGCGTTCTACCGAAAAGGCACTGGAGGCACATAAATGAGCTTCTGGTAAGGTTCGGGCAGGAAATCTGCAGGCCGATCGGTCCGAAATGCAGCTTGTGCCCGGTTTTTGATCTCTGCATGGAGAGGAGAAACAAGTAAAAAATACTTTTTCAATATTCTCTCCGCTCAGGCTCGTACATCGTGATATTTACAGGCTTATGACCGATGACGGGCACATCTTGCGTGTATGAAACAAGCGTATGCCTGAGCCAGTTCACATCATCCCTCTCCTGATGATCAAGACGATAATGAGAACCCCGGCTTTCTTTACGGGCAAGCGCGCCGATACATATCGCCTCAGCAATGTCCAGCATACCCTCAAGTTCTATCGCGTTCACGAGTTCCTGGTTGAAGACATTACCTTTATTCCTGACATACACATTCTTATAACGCACCTTCAATTCCCGGATCTTGGTAAGCGCAGCAGTTAATCTTTGTTCATCCCTGAATATCCCCACATTTTCATCCATTGTCGCTTTAAGCTCATCACGAAGTTTGAAAAACGGTTCCCCTTCGTTCTTATCAAGAAGGGAATTCCCCCCAAGCCTGTTAGCGCCGTGGACACTGATACATGAACATTCACCACATGCGAAGAATCCCGATATTGCAGTTTCACATTTCTTATTTGAAGCAATTCCGCCCATGGAATAATGCTGCCCCGGCTGCACAGGTATCGGCTCTCTGACAGGATCGATATTTGCAAAATCCATAGCTATCTGCCTGATCCCGGGTAATCGTTCTTTGATCTTCCTGGCACCCAGATGAGTGAGGTCGAGATGGACGTAACCCCCTTCAAATCCCCTTCCTTCATTAATCTCAGTCTTGATGGCGCGCGCCACAATATCCCGAGGCGCAAGGTCAAGCAAATGGGGAGAATAGCGTTCCATGAAGCGCTCGCCGTTTTTATTCGTTAGAAAACCGCCTTCCCCCCGCACGCCCTCTGTGATAAGGATATTCGTTCCGTAAAGCGTGGTAGGGTGAAACTGAACAAATTCCATATCCTCAAGCGCCGCACCGCTTCTGTATGCCACAGCGCAACCGTATCCAGTGTTTATTATTGAGTTCGTTGAACGTTTGTATATCCTTCCATATCCCCCGGTAGCGAAAATCACCGCTTTGGCGAGAAAACCTTCTATTTTCCCGTTCTCGATGTTATATCCGACAACGCCTGAACATCTGCCATTATTTACCACAAGTCTCATTACCAGCCACTCTGCATAGAACTTGATGCTGTTTATAAGAGCCTGTTCATACATCGTATGCAATAGGGCATGACCTGTCCTGTCCTGCGAATACGCTGTACGTGGAAATCCGGCGCCGCCGAACGGGCGCTGGGCGATCTTTCCTTCATCTGTCTTCCCAAGCGCGGCGTTGATACCGCCCTGGGCGGCTACCGAATGCGAGCGCAGGGGGTGTACCCTGGATATGACAGCCACATCTGCTCCCCTTGCTGCCAGGGCAGCGCGCAATCCTGCTAAACCTCCGCCCACTATAATAATGTCGTGCTTGAACATCACTATCAGTTAGGTGTGGCTGCATAATAAAAGTAGTTGAACCATGCAAAAACGCTATTTTCAGTACTCTACTTTTTTTTCAGGATAGATTATTAAGTATAGGGATAATCCTGTGGGATTACTATGAACATAAACGACTTAAAATTTGAGAACGGTCTTGTTACAGCCATAGCCCAGGATAATAAGACCGGTGAAGTGCTCATGGTGGCTTTTATGGATAAAGAAGCCCTCCAGAAGACAATTGAGACAAAAAGAGGACACTACTGGAGCAGGTCCAGGCGCAAACTCTGGAAAAAGGGAGAGAGTTCGGGTCATGAGCAGATAATCCATGATATACTGATCGATTGTGATGCTGATGCAGTGCTGCTCAAGGTCGAACAGATAGGCGGTGCATGCCATACAGGCTACAGGTCGTGTTTTTACAGGACTATTGAGGGTAAAGTCGTGGGCGAAAAGCTATTTGAGCCAGAAGATGTATACAAGACTTAGTGAAAATATTAATAGTAATATTT
>JAHIFK010000157.1 GCA_018900975.1 Methanobacteriota archaeon | reverse complement strand
ATATCACCTACCTGCATATCGTTTACGCCTCTTGCAAGCGTCGGCACAAGAGAAACGCTGGTAAGGCCCGACTTTCTGCAATTCTCGATGGCTTTAAGTTTGAAAGGGAGTGAATTAAATCCTCTGTTCTTTATATAGGGCTCTTCGGTCACCCCATCGAATTGAAGATAAACAGTATGAAGACCTGCACCATATAATTTCGCGCTCTGAAATAGCCATCAATACCATTCTTCCAAAATGATTGACGTTAATCAGATGCAGAAACTAAAAAAACAGGTGAAATCAGAACGCATAAACGAATTTCAGGCTGGTACAAAAGAGGGAAAATAATATGACACTCCATCACAGATGCTCGTTACGGTTAACCGTAACGACACTCATGAATTGATGATTGACGTTATAAAAAACAATAAGAAAACCGATATCTAAGGACACTAAAAACACCAAAAAAAAGAATGAATTTGAAATGATTTCGAATGATTGATGTGATTGGTGTGTGGCAACAGATCCTGATATACACCAATCAAAGGAGAATACTATGATAAATCGAGAAGAAGTCGTTAAAACCCTGTCCAAAAAGTTCGACCCACGAAGTACAGGTTGGGAATTCAGAACTATTCTGTTTCAATCCTCATTTTACGAGGAAGCGCTCTGAAATGACAGGACCGTATTCAAACTCGCCCTGGACGAACTCAGTTTCAAGCCTTGTATTTATGAATACTTCTTGAATGTAAATCATTAGATTTATTATGTTAGTTTGTTAAGTAGGAAGGCTATTCTGCAGATACATCACTATGAATGGATATTCTTACTTTTTTGGTTTGAGTAATTCGTTTACCCTTGCCTCTATCATAGCCTTTATTGTTACTTCGTTAAACATGATCTTAAGTTTCTGGTTCTCATTCTCTTGTTTTTCGATCCTTTTTGCAAGGTCCTGCGTCTCATTGTCTTTAGAATCAAGTTTTATCTTTAATGCTTCGTTTTCTTTCGCAAGTTCTTCCAGTCTCCTGGCATCCTCTGTGTTCAAGGACCTTATATTAATGGTTTTTTCAAAAGTGAGATAAGGTAAATACGTTTTATACAATTCTTTCAATTTATTGATATCTATATCGTTATAAGCTACATCTATATCCGTGCGAGCATGTCCAGCCATAAATTCGACTTTATCTGTTGGCATCCCTGCGTTTTTAAGAGTAGTTATGAAGAATTTACGGAAGCTGTGGCTTCTGGATTTTACATAACCTTTTCTTCCGCTTCCCTCAGTTTCGGATCCATACCCGATCTCATTTCCTAACTCTCTCAAGCGAACTGTCCCGCAACAAAACCTGATGCCCATGCCCAATGTAAATTATATCCTCCCAGCTGCCCTGTCACATCGATGACCTCGCCAGTAAAATAGAGTCCTTTAACCTTTCTTGACTCCATTGTTCTGGATGAGAGTTCATCCGTATCAACTCCGCCGACAGTGACCTCAGCCGTCCTGTAATCCTCAGTAGAGTCCGGCTTGATCTCCCAGTTATGCACCTTTTGAGCGATACCCTTGAGTTCTTTATCATTATATTGATTGACCGATTTTGACTCGATATTTGACGCGCACCAGGCCTTTGCAAGTCGCGATGGAAGATACTCTGAAAGCAGGTTATGCATATCGATCTTACTTTTGGCAAGCTGACTTGAAACAAAAATACCGTATATATCAATTTCAGGCAACAGGTCAATAACAATGGCATCACCCTCTTTCCAGTAGGAAGATATCTGGAGTACCGCAGGACCGCTAAGTCCTCTGTGTGTGAAAAGGACGCTTCCCAGAAACTTCATATTTCTGCATTTGATGGATGCGTCGATAGAGATACCGCTTAATTCACTGAATATTTTCAAATCTTGTTTTGAAAAAATAAATGGAACAAGTGCGAGCCCAATCTGTGTAACTTTAAGACCGAACTGCTCTGCTATCCTGTGACCTCTGCCTGAAGCGCCTATCCCGGGATAAGACAATCCCCCGGTAGCGATAACAAGCGACTGTGACTCAAAAATACCGCGATTTGTCGTTACTATGAATGAATCTTCTTTTTTCACATCTAGTATCTTACAATTAAAGAGCATGGTCACGCCTGCATCATTACTTTCCTTATTTAGCATCCTTACTATTTCCTCCGAACTTCCGGCGCAGAACAATTGACCCTGTTCTCTTTCTTCATATTTTACTCTGTGTTTTTCAAGCAGGGCAATGAAATCGGAAGGTGTAAAACGGGAAAGCGCGGATTTGCAGAAGTGGGGATTATTTGAGATATAATTTGAAGAGGATATATTGATATTCGTAAAATTACAGCTTCCACCACCGGAAATGAGGATTTTTTTCCCGATATTTTCAGCATGGTCAAGAACCAGGACCAAGCGCCCTCTTTTTCCCGATTCGATTGCGCACATCATGCCTGATGCGCCTGCTCCAATGATGATAACATCTTTCTTGATCATATTTTTCTCAAGTATCAGCTCTTATGTTCTTGTGTCTTATGGCCAAGTAATTTTTATGTGAACCTTTAGAGCCGTTTCGTCATCAAGGACGTTATCCCTGCCTTACCTGTCCTCTCAGGTCCGGATGGAAGACCAAACAATTCCATATCTCCAGAGCCTCCAAAGAACTCTTTCTCCCACCGTTGGGTTATTTCCTTGAATATCCGCTTATAGGCAGGACAATGCGGGTCAACACCCTTTACTTTGCCTTCAGTAGGCGCTATGGCATTGTAGGGGCATCCACCCCTGCAGAATTTGATGTACTTGCATTCCCCGCAATTCTTATCCACATAATCCTTGAACTGGAACATAAGCTTCCAGGCATCAGACTTTGACAGCTCTTCAATGCTTGGGTGGTCATAGACGTTTCCCATAACGTATTTTTGCATGCCAACAAAGCGGTAACAGGGATATATGCTGCCATCAGGCCCCACAGCAAAGGTATCTCCCATGCAATCCACGAATGTGCAGACAGTGCCTCTACTGGTCAGGACGCATTTGCACAGGTGGTCGATATTCATAATTTCGATCTTGCCAATGTTTTCCAGGTATTTATCCAGAAGATATATCAACAAATCTCCATACTCTTCCGGAGCTAGCGCCCATTTTCCAGGATCATCGGAACGTAATGATGGCAGCGCGGGATGTAATTTGAGATTTAGATTATTTTCCAGGAAAAAATTAAAAATTTCCTCCTTGAATTTTACAGAATGAGATGTGAATGTACAGATAAAGCTCACCTTGAGCCCCGCCTCTATTGCAATTTCAAAGCCATGCAATGTTTTCTCAAAGTATCCTTTTCCTCTTTGCAGGTCTGTGATCTCTGGCGGACCGTCCAGACTGGAGCCCAGGGGAATATCATACTCAGCCAGGATCTGTGCAATTTCCGGGGTCATTTTCCACAGATTTGTCTGCATGGCTAAAGCCGGTTTCAGATGACTCAAACCTTCAGTCAATAATGGCAAAGCTTCCCTGTAGAATTTAGCGCCCGCAAGAAGCGGCTCACCGCCGTGGAAGGTAAAGGTGACAGGTTCATTCCTGAAATCCTTGAGCCAGCTGGTCACTTCTTTGATGGTTTCAATGCTCATTACAGGAGAACCTTCCTCTGAACTCCAGCAATAACTGCATTTGGAGGGGCATCCTAATGTGGGTATTAGCATCACGTGAAAAGCCATAAGACTCCTTCGGTTTAACTTCTTAGGACTATTAATAGTTATCCTGAAATATTCCCGAAACATCTATCTACATTTTATTAGCCCAAATTTGACCGTTCTAATTAATACTGAATGATTTTACAATTTTTTTCTCAACTGTCAAACTCAGGTTATTAAGGTCGCCGTTTTTTCATATAGCTAAACTTTTAAGCGCACCAAACTATACCCAGGCGCGTTTAAAATTTGCTCGGGTTGGGTTCTGAATTCTTGCATTTTAAATAATGGTACACTGCCTTTGAAATAGCCTCTTTAATGGAGGATTCCCCTGTTTTTTGCTTTAAAGCAACTGAATCATTAAAAGGCAATACCGATTGGACGTGAACGATTTTGGTCATCATTTATTTTTCTCCTTCGTTTTTAATTTAAGAATAGTAATTATATACTAATAAAGGATAAAGCTTTCTGAATAATTTATTAGATATATAGATGCACATAATATATATCATCTAAATGTATATCATCTAAATGTATATTATATAAATATATATATTCCAGTGGAAGTAAAGGGGTTTATAATTTCCCTGATTCCCCCAACTGCTCAACCTTTTTCGAACAAGAGCAATTAACAAGGTAACTTTTTAATCTCTGCCATCAAACGCCCTGTTCGATAAAGCATCTGTAAGGGTATTATTATCTCTTTTGATCCATTTGAAACTTATTTTCCCAAAATTTGCTGACAATCTTTTTGCCTCATTATATAAAGGTATGAGATTCTCACTTTTCACCCTGTACCGTCCTGTGATCTGTTTAATGATAAGCTGGCTGTCACCCCGGACTTCAAGCTCCCTGCACCCGTGAGCCCTGGCCATCTTCAGGCCTTCGATAAGGGCGCTCCACTCCGCGATGTTGTTCGTCCCTTTACCCAGACGTTTTGAGATTTGTTTTACTTTCTTCCCGTTTTCCAGTAAGACCGCTCCTATACCCATCGGTCCCGGATTCCCCCGGCATGCCCCATCAAAGAATAATACGAAACTCACTATATCACCGAATTATTACACCTGAACAAGTTCCTCTATACTTTCAAATAAAATAAATAGTTTTTGCGGTTTGATTTAGAAATTTGCTACATACATGAACCGCAAACTCCATTATAATAATACTATAATGTGCGAATTCTGCCATGGACAAAAGAGCTGATGTATAGGCACCTATAGCAAAGAACGCCACTTTTCCGAAGTTCATGAGCCTTGTATATCCCGCCTCAAGGTTCAGGCTTATCGCCAGGATAGCGTATATCCCGATATACACCAGCGTATCAAGGACATAATCCTGTAGCATCAGGTCTCACCTTTCCTGCCCATGATGCCTGTGGGTCTGAGTATTAACACGAGGATAAGGATAATAAAAGCTATTGCCGGCCTGTAACCTGTGGAGATAGAAAGGTCGGATAGGAGCGATACACCAAAGTTCTCGGCAAATCCGAGGATGTATGCTGCAAGTATGGCGCCGTAGAAGCTCCCTATACCGCCAAGGATCACCACGGCAAATGCCGATAATATGACCTCCCAGCCAAGAAGCGGCACAAGCCTTGTATCCGCGCCACGAAATACCCCACCTATTCCTGCTAGACCGCCGCCTATGAACCATACCCAGAGCAGTATCTTTTCAGTATCTATCCCGCTTGCCATCGCAAGCTGCGGATTGTCGGATACGCCTCGCATGGCTTTTCCGAGCTTTGTTTTTGTGAAGATGAAGTGCAGAATTAATATGAGCGTTGTTGAGATGGCGATTATGTACACCTGAATATCCGTGATCGCCCCACCGAACACCTCAAATGTTCTCGTTTCAAGGTCATACCACACCTGGTTAGGACCCCAGATCTCCTGGATGGTCTGGCGCAGAACAAGACCGATACCGATAGAGGCTATCATCATTGAGATAATGTCTGACCCGTTGTTCCGCAGTTTCTTGAATACAAGCCTGTCAGTTGCCACCCCCAGCGCTCCGGCTAATATAAAAGCAGCGACGACACCGTAAAAAAGGTTCAAGCCAAGTGACACATTAAGAATGAAGGCCGCGTACGCACCGAACGTGACCAGTTCAGCATGTGAGAAGTTAGCGAACTTGAGCACCCTGTAGACCATCGTGAGCCCGATGGATATTAATACATATATGCTTCCTGTGACCACGCTGTTTATAATTAGCTGCGTGTTTACAAGCATGACTAATACTTTGAGTACATAATTAAAAAGCTTTGCAAAAGTCCCGAAACCTTTGTTTATAAGGAAGCCTTATATCTAAAGTTAATTATCCAATCGAGTAACCACCATGCCAGACCTTGTAATAAAGAATGCCAGGATTTTCATAGACAATGCCATCCAGCCAGCAGAGATCGCTATAGATAACGGCAAGATCATTAAAGTTGGAAAGATCATTGGAGCGCAGGAGGTCGATCTGGTAATCGACGCAAAAAACGCGCTTATCCTTCCTGGCGCAATAGACATACATGTCCACTTCCGCGACCCAGGGATGACAAAAAAAGAGGACTGGTACACCGGCTCATGCGCGGCTGCGGCAGGAGGTGTCACTACGGTCATTGATCATCCCAACACGATTCCTCCAACTATAGACCCGGTATCCTTCAAGAAAAAACAGAAAGAAGCGAAAAAGTCAATAATCGATTACGGGATAAATGCAGGCGTAACGCAGAATTTGAATTACCTTAAAAGCCTGTGGGAACTGGGCGCCACAGCGTTCGGGGAGATATTCATGGCAGAGTCCACAGGCGCCCTGAACGTGAGCGACAGGACGCTGAAAGAAGCGCTTGATATAATACAGGACCTTGGTGCGGTCGCCTGCATACATGCCGAGGACGAGGGGACAAGAAAATCGTTGGTCCATCATTTGAAAGGCGCTTCACGGCCTGAATATTACTCAAAGTCGCGACCACCGCTCTCTGAGAAGATCGCCGTGGAAAAAGCTATCAAAATGGCAGGGAACGCAAAAATCCATTTCTGTCACATAAGCGCGGCTGAAAGCCTTGAAACAATAAAAAAGGAAAAAGCGAATAATAAGAATCTAACCTGCGAGGTAGCGCCGCACCATCTGTTCCTTTCCACAAATGACTACAAACGCCTGGGCACCCTTGGAAAGATGAACCCGCCGCTTCGCGATTACTACTCCCAACAAGAGTTATGGGGGGGATTGAATGACGGGACTGTAGATATTATCGCCTCAGACCATGCCCCCCATCTTGAAGCCGAAAAAATGACCGACATCTGGAGCGCCCCTGCAGGCGTCCCTGGTGTCGAGACCATGATGCCACTAATGCTTCTGGCTGTTAAACGCAACCTTATCACACTAAAGCGGCTTCTTGAGGTAGCATGTATGAACCCTGCGCGGCTCATGGGGCTTCCAAAAGGAGTGATAGCACAGGGATATGATGCAGACCTTGTGATCACTGGCGACACACAGGAGATACGAAATGAAAAGATGCACAGCAAGGCAGGATGGACTCCATACAGCGGGATGCAGGGGACTTTCCCAAAAATGACGTTATCAAGAGGGGAAATAGTGGCCGAAGATGGGGAGATAACTGCAAAAAGAGGGCGCGGCAGGGCAATTCCAGGCAGGGGATTTGTCGACCTGAAAGATAATGAAGATTGAAAAGGGTAATATACCCTGAACTATAATCTAATAAATTAGTGAAATCCAAAAAACACATCTATGGAGGGCTTTAAAGGTTTAAACGGATAGCCCTTGTAACCGACGATTTCTCGACATATCATTCCATTATAGAGGAGACGCGGTCACGGAGTAATATTGACCTTTTGGTTCTCACCCCACGTGAGCCAATACCTCCTAACATAGGGGTGATCATTACCACAGAAAAAGAGTCCCGCAGTATCGACTTTAGCCGCGACAGGATGATCTTTGCAGGTGGACGCCCTCAGGCTGAAGTTGACAGGGCATACGCCCTTCTGCACGCCGAAGAATTCAACGAGATCATAATCGGTATAGACCCTGGTAAATATCCGGGCGTTGCAGTGCTCGGTAACGGAAAAACCATTTCTGTTCATCATGTATCCGCCGGCGAGGTCTGCCCGCTCATAAAAAGGATTTTGGGGGAGTTCGATAATAAAAATATCCTCATACGTATAGGGCACGGCGCAAGGCTCGTTCGCTCCAGACTTGTCAATGACCTGCTTGATATGGGTCTGCATGTCGAAATGGTGGATGAGACCGGTACAACGCCCCGGCTTGGAAGAGGGGTGCACGGTCAGGTAATATCTGATATAATAGCGGCAATAAACATCGCAAGGATCAAAGGAAAACGAGTGGGAAAGCAGTTCATAGAGCCGTCGCAGGGTGAAGTAAGGGTGGTACAGGAACACAGCAGGGAGCATTCGAACGGGCGCTCCACGATCCCCCGGCTTCTTGCAAGGGCTGTGGCAAAAGGTGAAATGACTCTTGAAGAAGCTGTGGAACGACATAACAGCTTTTAGAACGTGGGGTCAAGGGGCTGATGAACTTGCTGCAGGCGCTCGGCTCTTACCTTTTGAAATTCGGCACGCAGTTCCTTCAGGCGGTCAGGAGGCAGTTCAACTCCCGATTCGTCTGCTAGGTATTGTAGTTGTGCCGCAAGGTGTCCTGACTCCTGGTAGAGTGTTTGTCCTTTCCTCACCGCTTTCTCGAAGTTACCTTCTTGTAAGGCTTCCCGAAGCT
>JAHIFK010000156.1 GCA_018900975.1 Methanobacteriota archaeon | reverse complement strand
TAATTTCTTTATTTCCTCTACCTCATCCTGTTTCCACTTGGGGATATGGATGCTGTGGCGTACGCCTTCTCTTGACATTTAAATCACCTTCACTGCCGGTCCCATTGTGGTCTTTACATAGATCGATTTTACGTTATACATACCACGTTCGTACCTGTGTTCAATGCGGTTTATTATCGCATCGATATTCTCTGATATCTTATCAGGAGACATCTCTTTTCTTCCCACAGAGATGTGGAATGTCATCTTGTCCTTGGACCTGACCTTTATAGAGTTCCTGGACTTGTTGATTACCTGGACAACATCTTTATCAGGTGTAAGCGGTATGGGCATTTTGCCCCTGGGACCAAGCACCTGACCGAGCGTTTTACCTATTAAAGGCATGTACGCCGATTCTGCGATGAAGAAATTTACTTCTTCAGCCAGGCTCTTTGCTCTTGGTTTGTCTTCTCCGAGAACGTTTATTTCATCAGGGTCAAAAACATAATCTGCTCCTGCGGCTTTTGCTCTCTGGCCAGTCTCACCTTTAGCGAATACTGCGATCTTGATCTGTTTACCAACGCCGTTAGGCAGGATGATCTCTTCATCAAGCCTGTTTTGCGGCTGGTTCATATCAAGATTCTTAAGGTTTATAGCCAGATCTATACTTTCTGAGAATTTACGCTGCGGCGACTTTTCCATCGCCATTTTAACAGCGGTTACTATCTTTTCATGTTCCAATATGATTCCTCCCGTAGTAGTCGACTCAATGGTCTCCTACGGTGATAGGGAGGTGCTATTTTCAATCAGGAAGTACTTTAAGGTATCGGTCTGTAAAGTAATTTTTCCTGCACTTCCCCGGCTTTTTTCTCATCCGTAAGTCTATTTAAAAGCGCCAGAGCGAACTCCATGGCCGTCCCGGGACCCTGGGATGTCATAATGTTCCCATCCTCTACTACCGATTTATCAATGTACCTGGCATTTTTTAACTCGTTTTCCATTCCCCTGAAAATAGTTGCATTCCTGCCTGCAAGTATCCCTGCCTTCGCAAGAACAGACGGCGCGGCGCAGATAGCAGCGACGATCTTTCCATTTGTGTTGTACTTGTTCACCAGTTCAATAACACGCCTGTCATTTCCAAGATTGACATAACCGGGTGAACCGCCGGGCAGGATTATGATGTCGAAAACTTCCTTGATGCTGTCAAGCGCTGCATCAGGCTGCATCTTAATTCCCCTTGACCCTGTGATAATCCCATCTTTCAAACCTGCAATGGTTACAGTTACCCCGCCCCTTCTTAAAACATCGACTATGGTAGTAAGTTCTATCTCCTCAAAGCCTTCAGCCATCAAAACCAGTGCTTTTGTCATAATAACCCCGATAGAATACTGATTTTATCATTCATAAACCTTGTTGCTACCATCATTTTAATCCAATAACTTTAGCCATCATCGAGCCAATATCTAGGTGAATTTCTCAGACATCACTGCCTTTTGTTTCCATCTCATATTCCTCCATGCCTTTTGCCATCAAGAACCCCCTTGCTCTCTCAGTATATTTATACTCGCCAACCTTGTCCCAGAACACCTTTGAATGGTTGGGATGCAGCAGGTGACTCATCTCGTGCATTATCACATAATCAAGAACCCATTTTGGCATTACCAGAAGTTTATGGGATATTCGGATAGTGCCTTTTGATGGCGTGCAGCTCCCCCTCACCCACCTCTGGTTTGAAACAAATTCGATAGAATTCACCTTTAGTTTCCCATCAAAATACATTTTATTGAACTCATCAAACCGCTTATTAAGATAATCACCATTATTTGCCCGGGTCTTCAGTATTTTTTTCTCGATCTTTTGTTTCATCTTCTCTATTAGCTTTCCTTCCTCTTCCCTGTGCAATCCTGTGGGGAGATATATTACAAGAGTTTCTCCGACCATCTTTGCCTGGATCGTCTTTTTTCTATCCCGGCTCCTGATCACCTTAACTTCCATAGTTCATACATTAACGTTGAAATGGTATAATAAAAATTCGGAGTGATTTCAGACATGCCCGGCGCGGCGCTTTTGTTCGTAAGTATCCATATAGCCGAGGATTGACCTTAAATCATTTAATCCGCAATCAAAAAAACTTCTGGTTTTTGGATGCGTCACCTTATCGATCAATTCCCCAATATTTGTCAGTATAAGGATAGAACTGATATAAATCAATATAACGTGCTGGGGCAAAATGAGCAGTGGTTGATTCATAGCTGCCTGCATATTAAGGATCATTGCCAGTGCCCCTCCAGTAATAAATGAAACGAGATACCCGTTGATCATCCAGTAATCATATCCCTGCTTCAAAATGAATGGAGTGAATAATATTATTAAGGTAAACCATATTTTAAACATAACAAAGGTCGAAGCCCCGTAATCGGCAATAATATATCTTACGATAATATTCCCCTCCTGCATGAGCCCCTGCTGCCCGACCATATATAAACTCGTCAAAGCATCTCCGAGCCCCCATGTCAGAAAAACCAGTATGCAGAGCATACCCTGAAAACGGGTATACCATAAGGAGCGGTATTGGTTATCATTTTTCATATTATTACCTTTTAAGCGTTTTTCATCATTATTATGATACTAATCATAAACTAACAATTTAAAAATAGCTTTCTTATGACTTATAGATTTCTCCAAAAAAGCGTGGAAAAACTAATATTTTTTTAGGAAGTGGGATATATCTTTGAAGCTAAGACATTTATATAATGACAACAATAATAGAACTGAATGTGGAGTGTAATACAGGACAAATTCAAGAACCATCCGGCACAGGAAAAGGTAATAAGGCTGCTCTTAGAGAGAGGCTTCCAGATAAACGAAACAGGCCGCGTGGTCTCAGGGAATATCGAGATAGCGCACACCCAGATAGCACATGAGATAGGAGTTGACAGGAGGGTGGTCGATGCAACCTGCAGCGCCATCCTGAAGGATACGACGCTAAGGCAGATATTTAACAATGTGCGCACCATACCCTTCCTGAGGGATGTGGCGCAGTATCTGGGTCTGGGAGTTATTATCATCACACCCGACGATGCAGCTCGTAAAGGGCTTCTTGGGGCAGTGGCAACTGAGGTAGCGGAACACGGGAATACCATAAGACAGGCAGTCTCAGACGACCCCTACTTAACAGAAAACCCCAGGCTCACGATCATAATAGAAGGAAAGGTCAGTGGAGGGCTCGTAAAATCCCTGACATCGATAAATGGCGTAAAGAGCGTGACCGTATATTAATAGCCCGCAATATGCAGTCCCTTCTTTTTAATCCAGCTTCCCATTAAAAGACCAGCCAGGGCGCCGCCTAAATGTGCGCTAAGCGCGATGGGGTCGCCAGCAACTATGAAAATAATATCAAGCAGGGTGAAAAATACCAGCGCCTGAGTAAGTTTCATGGGTACGGGAATGAAAAAGAGATGGACCCGGATCTCAGGAGCAAGGATGGCAAGACATGCGAATACTCCGAACAGCGCGCCGCTTGCCCCGACAGCGGGGGACGGGGGATAGGCGAATATAAAATAAATGAAAAGGGACCATAACACATAAGCTATACCACCTATGAGCCCTGAAATGAAAAATACTTTTAGGAACTTTTTTCCTCCTATCCTGCGCTCAAGCTCAGGACCAAAGAAGTATAAGAACAGCATATTGAACAAAAGGTGGAAACTCCCGCTATGCAAGAACATGTGAGTCACAAGATTCATAGCAAGTTTCAATGGTTGATAGAAAAAATCGGAAGGGAAAAGGGCAAAATACAAACGATATTTAAAACCAATGATAATATCCAAAAAAAAGGACACGAGCACTATAGCAAGGATGGTCAGCGAATAACTGGTTTTTATAACAGACAGGGCTCTGGATACCGGACGAAGGGAGGATGGTCGATTTATCTTCACCATTTGCGGTTTATCAGGTGGATAATATTTCCTGCTCTCACGAGCCCTTTCTTTTAATTTTGTAAGCCCGGGGCAGTTATGGGATTCGGGTAAACGATGGTTATAACAGAACGAGCCTCCGCAAAATTTGCATACGAACGGCATCGGATCCCTGAATCTGCAGTAATCGCATTCTTTTGACATCATACCTACTATATCATTAAGGGTTAATAATTCATATGGAATATTTCATCCTGATAAATTCACCCTTTTCGAACACATACAATTCTATTTCTCCGCCCATTTTGAACTCCCTCATCTTCCGGTCATACATCTGCTGGCTGTGCCTGAGGCCGTGCTTCTTGAAATGGGCTTCTATCTTATTAAAAAACGCAAGTTTCTGCCTTAAAAAAGCAACTTCGTATCTTTTTACACGTACTGCTATATCTCTTGCTGCTTCAACGCTGATCTCACTGTGGTACATGCCGTGCATGTCCAGGCCGCCTATCTGCCTCCAGTCGATATTGCCCTCGTCATCTTCTTCCCTGTGCAGCATGTAGGGAAATATCCTGCATATCTCAGGCCGGTCGCCATAATGTTCGCATCTGCCCCCTGTATAGAAGATACAGTCGCCACCGGGTTTGCTCCTGAGAGCATACCCCATAACGTAGAACCTGCCCAGATTATCGCAAAATTCATAATTCGGGGCAGGTCGAAGCGCCTCCCTCCCTGCAACTTCTATTATCCTTTCGGCATCCTCATCCAGAAGGAACACATGATCATTGAATTCACTGGTACAGCATCTGCCGCAGCAGTCACAAACAAATCCCAATTCCCCGATTATTTCCTCAAACCGGTCATCCGGGAACTCCATTATCCCACATATCTCATGCTCTATTTCGTCCGTTTTTTTGCTTGTTCTCGTCAAACTTATTCCGGATAAGTTATTCCCTGGTGAAATATAACAGTATGCTCAAGGAAATAAACTCAAGAGCGTCCGGTATTATTACATACAATGGATTATACCCCAGCAGGTTGACTATTAATGGATATACCGCCTCAGGGGGTGGGTTTGCAATGATCAAAAGCAACAGGACTGCCCTGGAAATGCTCTGGAGTAGGAGCGCAAGAGTGAATATAATTAGACCGAGCGTGAAATTTGACTTTATTTTCCTGTATATCTCTATATAAGATACTAAAAGCACAAGCAATAATACGACGTTCCCGGCCGTTATATAGTATGCGATCTCTGTTATCTGAATAGGATTACCTCCTTATTATGTTGATTTCTTCTGTTTATCAATTTTTTCCCAAATCTGATTGAATTCATCTAAATTAGCCTCCATAGTCTTGGAAATAAAATACATTGCCCCGTATTTGTCGCCTTCCATCGTGATAACTCCGTTTTTAATAAGAACATCCAGATGGTGCCTGATAGTCTTATAGTCCATATCCATAGACTCAGCTAACTGATTGGCATTATACGGCCTGTCAATAAGATGCTTCAGGAGCAATGCACGTGTCTGCCCGCCGCGAGTTCCTGCAATAAGATACCATAGCAGTTTTTTCAGAAGTTATCCTCCTTCCTGATTACAGGTCAATTGAACATTCTGATAATTATAACTTTTGGCAAAAAGTTTTAAACCTGACCACTATAACCGCGTATCTTAAAATCCGCGCAATATTCCTTTGCGATTTCCCTGCATTTTGGAATATCCACAGCAGGCAGGTTGACAACAGTGAAGCGCAGTTCTATTCCAGCCTTTGAGACATCCCTTGCGAATTCCAGCATTCTGGAATAAGCGTTCCTTGATTTCGGAGCACACAACCGGTCATAGGTTTCTTCATCATGAGCGTTCAGGCTTACTGAAATGATTTTCATTCCCGCATCTGCAAGTTCTTGCGCCACCTTCCTTTCAGGGTAAAGGAGTTTTGCATGACCGATCGTATCAAGCCGCGCAGGCATCCCACGTGCAGCGAGCCACTTTGTGATCTCAAGGACATCATCAAGACGCACAAGTGGTTCCCCCATACCTGTAAAAACAACTTCCTTGTATTTAGAAAGTTCAACGCCTGAAAGTTCTTTTATGATTTCAGTTAGCGTTGGTTCCCTGGAAAGCCTCAGATTATAACCATAAACCCCATCAGAATAGCGCTTAATGCAAAAAACACATTCTGCGGTACACCTGTTAGTAATGTTGAGGTACAGGTTCCCATGCGCTTCGTAAAGAATAGTTTCTTTTGTTTCCATGTCCTATTGATAATAAGTAAGTAATGCTTCTTATTACTTTTCATTAGTTTGTTATAACTTCACATCCACTTTCGCCAACTATGACAGTATGTTCTGATTGCGCCACAATAGCGCCGCTGGATTCGATCAATTCAGAATATTCCCGCAGCCCTTTCAAGTCGTCCGGACTCATTTCCGGGATCCATCGCCGTGCAAAAGGAAGCGTCCCGAACCGTTCGCTGATATCCCTGTGCGCTTTTGTCCTGGCTTTTCCTGCTGAATAGATATGCGGTCTTCCGTGTCTGATATTTCCCTTTCCGTACGTTGCGAATGGTTCTATTGCAAACACCATGTCTTTTTTTATTTTCTGACTGAAAAAGCTACTGTAATTTGGTATACTTATGCCTGCATGGAGGTTGTACCGCTCAAGGCTGTGGCCTGTCAGGTCTTTTATAGGAGAAAATCCATGTTTGGTTATTGTTTCTTCTATGACTTTCCCGACCGTTCTTGTCTGGACGCTATCCCTGATGGATATGATAGCTTTATCGAGCGCGTCAATACATGCTATTATTAACCCTGAGTGATCCTCTGTTCCTACCTCCATTGTCTTTGCAGTATCCGCAATATAGCCTTCAATATGCACCCCGATATCAAGCTTGACAACATCCCCTTTATTGAAGATGTTTTTGTCATCATCCGGCGTGTAATGGGACGCTATCTCGTTGATAGAAATGTTGCAGGGAAAGGCAATGTTCCCCCCAAGGTCTTTTATCCGATCTTCAGCGTATTCTGCGACCTCAAGTAGTGACACGCCCTCTTTAATGCATGATCCTGCTTCATGCAATACACGAGCCGCGATTTTTCCTGCTTCAATATAATGTTCGCGGATATACTCGTTCATGGCTCTCTTGTAACTGTTGCCCCGCCCATCAATATAAGCGCTCCGCCCAGCATTACCGGGATCGAGATACTTTCATGTAGGATGAGGAGAGAAAAGATCACAGCGCTCACCGGTTCGATAAGCCCAAGGATACTCGCGCTTGCTGCCCTTACCTTATTTAATCCATTAAAATACAGCGATATGGCAAGGATCGTTGGGAATATCGCCAACAGAATGAGATAACCAATGTTCCCTGAAACAATATCTAAGGGGACAGCGGCAAAAGGTAAAAGTAGCAGCATGGCTATCATGAAGCTCCAGAATGCCTGGCTGTACCCTGAATAACTTTTGCTGATGTGCTTTGAGATCATTATCTGGAAGCCGTAGGAGACGCCGGAGAGCATGCCTGCGATTATTCCGGTTAATTTTAATGAAATATCAAGTTTTAACGGGTCTATGATAAGTATGACTCCTGCAATGGAAAGGCCAAGAGCCATCCATCCCTTTCCTGTTGATCGTTCTTTCAGAAGCAGCGGAGAAAACGTAGTCACATACAGAGGCGCTGTATAAAGTAATAATACTGCAATGGCGACAGATGCTTCCATTATTGATATAAAGAATGTAAGCATGGTCGTTATCTGGAGCAAGCTGAATAATAACAGGTAAAGTTTTTTGTCTTTGAGCCTGAGTCTATTAAGGTTTCCTGAAAGTGAGAATAAGAAAAGGAGAATTATGAAGGCTAAAGTGACCCTGAAAAAAATGATGCTCAGCGCCGTCATATCGCTTATCATCCTGACAAGTGTTCCGGCTGTACCCCACAGTACCGCTGCCGTGATGATCTCGCCGTAGCCTTTCCAAACGAATTTCATTGTTCCCTGAAGATTTTATGCAATGAAATAACTTTCGGGAAGCTTCGGATATATAACAAATAAAACCCTAAATGATCCGCTCCTCCCCTTTTTCCCGTGTCCTTATCCTGACATCTCTCATAAATGTCAGGCTCCCTGCAAGGGCTGCAAGTTCATCCCTCGTAAGAGGTTTTTCCTTTCGTATATTTTTATCAGGGGCATATTCAGGGATGCCCTGCTGGAGCACATACGTGCAATCCCGCCCTGCGATGCTCTTTGCTATCGCAGGGACATCGGCGGCAAATGAGGGAAAAACTGTTGTCCTTACCTCGATATCCACATACCTGAGGTTCAGAGATTCCATAGCTTTTTCACCAGCATCCCCGATACCGCCGGTTATCATTTTGTATTTCTTCCCGTCTCCTATCGGCGCTTTGATATCAAGGAATATCCGGTCAAGGAGTTTCTTCTTTATCAGTTCCTCAAGCCGCTTGGGGTAATATCCATTTGTCTCTATACCCACAAGCAGACCCAGCCCTTTTGCGAATCCGGCCAGGCGTTCCAGTTCACGCGGATGCATTGCGGGCTCACCTCCAGAGAAGACCACGGCGCTTATGAATGTTTTTGCGTCAAGTATCTCCTTCTCGATCTCTCCAATATCGACAGCTTTCCCTTTCTTGAACAGGGGTTCAAGACGGTCTGTCACATCGATGAAGTTTTTATTCGAGCAGTAGATGCAATTAAAATTGCAGCCGTTGAAGAAAACCACAGATACAGACCTGCCATACCAGTCTATCGTGGATACAGGGATCATTATGCCGCTAAAAACCATTGTCATTTTTATCCTCATCAAAAAGATTAAGAGTCAATAAACCAATTTCATAGAGGGCGTAATAATAAACCTTGCGCCCGGAAGTCAAGAATGGCTTGGAATTCAGGTATACATCGTTACGATGTTATTAAAACGGTTTATGAAACGGAGGTATACGAATGTCAGAAATGTCTGAGATAATAAGAAAGATGGGATTGTTCAGTGTAGGGGTATTTTCACTGACGCAGGAAAAAGTTGAAGAATTCACACAGGATATGATAAAAAAAGGGGATATAAGCAGGGAAGAAGGGAAGAAGTTCGTCAAAGAAGTTTTATCTGAAAAGGAAAAACAGATAAGTGATCTTGAAGATAAGATAAATGAAAATGTCGAGAAGGTCATGAAGAAAAGCGGCGTTGTTATGAAAAGCGATATCTCGGCTCTTGAAAAGAAGATAGAAGAACTGGAAAAGACGATAGAATCGCTTTCGAAAAAATAGAGCTCTCCCACCGTGAACCTGCTGGATAACGAGTACGCCTATGTCAAACGATATCGCCAGATCGTTGACGTGATGATAAGGCACGGTTTCGGATATCTTGTGGAAAGGTTCGGTCTGCGTCCCGTACGGTCGCTGCGCGAAAGGCTGTTCGGACCCAGACTGAAACCCGAACATTTACTGGCAATATCAGAGGCAGAGAGGCTGCGCCATGCACTTGAGGAACTTGGGGTCACGTTCATCAAGTTCGGACAGATATTGAGCACGCGCCATGACCTCGTACCTGACGAATTCATTAAAGAGCTTGCCACGCTCCAGGATAATGTGCCTCCTTTCGGGTATGATGAGGCAAAAAAATTGGTTGAAAAGGAATTCGGGAAAAAGCTCGATGAGATTTTCCTATCGTTCGATCCAGAACCGATAGCTGCGGCATCAATCGGGCAGGTGCACCGCGCAAGGCTTCTTGACGGGGAGGAAGTCGCGGTCAAAGTGATGCGTCCGGGCGTAGAAAAACAGGTGGATACCGACCTTGCGATCATGATGAGCCTGGCAAGATTTGCAGAAAAACATATAAAAGAGAGTAAGTTTTTCAATCCCGTAGGGTTTGTTGATGAGTTTTCCCGCATAATCAGGCATGAGATCGATTATGTACATGAAGCAAAGAACGCTGAGCGGTTTTACAATAATTTTGAAGGGAGCAAAACTGTCAAGATACCGAAAACATACTGGAAATATATCACCAGACATGTTCTGACACAGGAATATTATGACGGTATCAAGATAACAGATATCGCACAGATAGAAGCGTCTGGGCTGGATAAGAGAAAGATCACAATAGACATTGCGAACGCATACCTGAAGATGATATTCGAGGATGGTTATTATCATGCCGACCCCCATCCCGGCAACATACTTGTGACCCGTGAAGGGATCATCGTATTTCTTGATTTTGGGATGGCAGGATATGTCGACCCGGAACTTCGGGAATGTCTCGTGAACATTGTAATAGCTATCCAGAGAAACGATGTTGCATTCCTTATAGAGGCTCTCACAGAAATGGGATTGATAGTGGATGGTGGCGACAGCCCAATGTTTCGGATCAAGCTTGAAGAACTGATCAACCAGTACTACAGCATGACCATGAAGTTCATTGACCCTGTAAGGTTCCTGCGCGACCTTATCGATATCCTGATAAAAAGCAGGGGTAAGGTTCCTTCGAATCTCATGCTGCTGTCAAAGACCCTTGTTATCAGGGATGAAATAGCCCGTAAGATCGACCCTGAGCATAATTTTGCTGAACTTGTGGAACCGTATGTCAAGAAAATGATAGATGAGCGCGTCAGCGCCACATATATCCTTAAAGAGACTGCCAGGACAATATGGGACTTTGCCAGGCTTGTTAAAGCCCTTCCCAGGCGGGTGAACAATATCCTCGTTAAAGCTGAGAAAGGGACAATGAAATTTGAACTTGAACACCGTGGCTTTGAAGCGCTTGTCGAAGAACTGGATGTTACAAGCAACAGGGTGTCCTTCAGCCTGATAATATCAGCGCTGATAGTTGGTTCGTCCATCATTATCACGACAGGTATGTCCCCACGCATATTTGGAGTGCCGCTTCTCGGTATTTTCGGATTTTTCCTTGCCGGTGTTCTCGGATTTGGGCTTGTAATATCCATCCTGAGGTCCGGGAAATGGTAATACGCAAGACCAAAATACTTTAGCGACAATAATATATCAATGATATCTATCGGTGTCGTGATAAGAGGAAAATACGGGCGTCGCCTCATCGAGAACATTGAACATAATTCAGATGTGCGCGTATCTTCCATTGAGATCCCTGAGTCGCTTCCTGATTTCATCGAAGACCCGCAGGATTTTGTCGCATCCCTGAACATCAACAGAAAAGTGTTGTCAAGCGACCTTGTCATAACATACGTTCTTCATCCGGACCTCACGCCTGAGATCATTCGCCTCGCAGGCGAAAGCGGTGCGAGTACGGTCATAATCGCTGGCGGTATGTCAAGAGCGGGCGGGCGGGAGGAACTTGAGAGTTTGTCTTTGAAATATAATATGCACTTCGAAGTGCATGAAATATGCTGCGAAATAGAAAAATGCGGGAACGCCGTGGTGGACGAGTTCGCATCCTGCTCTGGAAGACCGCAGGTAAAGATCACCACAAAAGACGGGCTCATATCAAAGGTTAAAGTTCTTCGCGGCGCGCCCTGCGGGAGTACGCAGCATATGGCAAAAAGTCTTGTGGGGTCAGATGTGAAAGATGCGCCAGCTCGCGCGGGACTGCTTGTGCAGCAATACCCGTGCAGGGCACAGAGGGGCATAAAGGGCGGAATACATAAGGCTGCACAGTTACATAAAAATGCAGTAGAAAAAGCGCTGAGGGATATAAACGATGAAAGGCAAGGTATTTGAAGAGTCACTTAAGTTCCATGAATCGCATAGGGGAAAAATAGAAATTAAAAGCAAGGTCAGGGTACAGACAAAAGAGGACATGAGCCTTGCTTATACGCCGGGTGTGGCTGAACCATGCATGAGGATACACGCAAACAGGGAAGATATTTACCGCTATACTTCAAAAGGCAACTTCGTGGCAGTGGTTAGTGATGGGACAAGTGTTCTCGGACTTGGCGATATCGGGCCTTACGCCGCGATGCCAGTCATGGAAGGAAAAGCAATGCTTTTTAAGTTATTCGCTGGCGTGGATGCCTTCCCTGTATGTCTTGATACCAGGGACATTGAGGAGGTCATAAAGACAGTTCAGTACATCGCTCCGTCCTTCGGAGGCATAAACCTTGAGGATATAGGCGCGCCACGGTGCTTTGAGATAGAGGAGCGCCTTAAAAAGCTCCTTGACATCCCGGTATTTCATGACGACCAGCACGGCACTGCCACTGTTGCGCTTGCAGGGCTCATGAATGCCCTTAAAGTTGTGGGGAAAAAATTCAGCAGGATAAGAGTGGTCATAAGCGGTGCGGGCGCAGCAGGAACAGCAATCGCAAAGCTGCTCCTTGATGAAGGCGTCAGGGATATCATTGTAACCGATACGCAAGGCATCATCTATAAGGGAAGGGAAGGGATGAACCCTTATAAAAACGAGCTTGCAGACCTCACGAACAAGAACCGCATCTCAGGCAGTCTCACAGATGCAATGAAAGGCGCTGACGTATTTTTCGGCCTGTCTGTTGGCGGTATAGTATCAGAGAATATGGTTCGCTCTATGGCAGATGACGCCATTGTGTTCCCGCTTGCGAACCCGACGCCTGAGATAATGCCTGAAATAGCCATAAAAGCAGGTGCGCGTATCGTTGGTACCGGGCGCTCGGACTGCAAAAACCAGATAAATAACTCACTTGGCTTTCCCGGCATCTTCAGGGGCGCGCTTGATACAAGAGCAAGAGACATAAATGAGGAAATGAAGCTTGCTGCCGCTTTTGCGCTTGCATCACTTGTGCCTGAGCCTGAGGAGGCAAAGATCATTCCGGTTATTTTTAACCCGAATGTCGCGCCGGAAGTAGCAAAAGCGGTCGCTAAGGCTGCAATGGACAGCGGCGTGGCAAGGCTTCACGTTGACCCTGAGGATATCGCAAAGCGCACAAGAGAACTTGTGCTAAGGCAATAGTCTTGAGTGTAGGGTTGACAGGGATCCAATTTGTCATCGGTTAAGGAGTTTGACAGAGTCGGTATGTATTAGTTTCCAAAATATCAATGATTTCATAGGACTATCCAATTTAATTTAAATCGAACACGGATGACGCGGATTACACGGATTTTCACGGATCCGCGCGTATCCGCGTCATCTGTGTCATCCGTGTCCTATCGTACGGTTTTCCTCTGTCAAGTAGCCGGAGGCCGTTGCCGGCCTCAAGCCCTTTAAGAACCGTACATGAAACTTTCGCTTCATACGGCTCAAGCATCCCCTTTGTAATTCCAGTTTACAGCCCATTAACACCTTATGT
>JAHIFK010000155.1 GCA_018900975.1 Methanobacteriota archaeon | reverse complement strand
TTTGTCGAAGGATTCCCACACATTTGACAGCGCAAGCAGGTTTTTTGACAGGGGATATTCCTGTACAAGTTCCCAGTTCTGGTGTACGTGTTCTGTATTTCCCAGGAATTTTTCAGTGCCGTTCTTTATTTCTTTCTCCACAGGGTCAAAAGGGTCTTTCTGGCTTGCAAGATAACCGAACTCAAGCAATTCATGGAACTTTTCAGGAAGCGGCAGGTCTCCATTCTTATCTGCGTCATAATTTTCACCACCCGCGAAAAGCGTGCTTAATATCATCCTGTTCATCGTGAGCGTCCCTGTTTTATCAAGGCACAATACAGTTGCAGAACCCAGTGTCTCAACCGCAGGCATGCGCCGGGTCAGAACCCGTTTTTTTGATAAGCGCCATGCGCCCATGCTCAGGAATATCACAAGGACCACAGAGAATTCTTCAGGCAGCAGCGCCATGCTCAGGCTCAGTCCAGCCAGGAGGCCGTCCAGCCATTCGCCCTTCATGCCAAAAACCATGACGACAAGAATACAAAGGATCAATCCAGCGATTGCAAAATTCCGGACAAGTTCTCTTGTTTCTTTCTGCAGCGGCGTATCTTCCCGGTCAATACCCCGCAAGGCTCTGCCGATCCTGCCTATCTCGGCGCGGATCCCTGTAGATGTGACCTTTGCAATACCATGCCCCTGAACCACCAGCGTTCCTGAATAGACAAAAGGCAGATCATCCCCGCCTGGCTGCACCTGAGCGGTTTTTCCATCCCATTGTGATTTCCTGACAGCAAGCGATTCCCCGGTAAGCAAGGATTCATCGACCATTAGATTTGAGCAAATTAGCACTATCCCATCAGCAGGTATGCGGTCGCCTTCCCTTAATATCATGATGTCATCTCTTACTACATCCCGCCCCGGAACTCTCTTTTGCTTCCCATCCCTCAAAACAAGCGCCCTCGGGCTTGAGAGGTTCTTCAATGCAACAAGTGCCCGTTCGGTCTTTCTTTCCTGGTAAAGTGTTATTCCCACTACCACAAATACAAAAAATAGCAGCATCAAAGCATCGCTTTTTTCACCGAGGAATAGGTAGATAAGACCGGCGCCCAGCAGGAGCAGCAGCATCGGTTCGCGGAATACGTTCAGAAGTATGGAAAAAATGCTCTGCTGTTTTTGAGATGGCAGTTCATTGTAGCCCTCTTTCTTAAGTCTTATTGCAGCGTCTTTATCCGAAAGCCCCGTAATATTTTCAAGATCGAAAATTTCGCCCATAGTATCTTTGTAAACCCTTAATAAAATTAACGCGGATATTATTTAAAGCATTCATTCTGCGAGCTTTATTCGGGTTTTGTTCATCTTTTTCATTCAGGTTCTACTTTTTCAGGTTCTACTTATTATACTGATTTTCTATAGCATCTATATATTCTTGGGAAAAGCCATATATTGCTCAGTATGCAATACTTCAACTGAATAAGTAAGACAGTTTGGAATAAAATAGAAAAACATAAAGACAGGATGCACTATTATATTTAAGGAGAGAGGACGATTTAAATGGGTCTGAAAGAATGGATAGTTCCACAGGATAAACACTTTTTTAGCATGCTTGAAAATGAATCGCAGAACGTACTTGATGGCTCAAATGCCTTCCTCGATATGCTGAAAAATTACAATAACATAAATGAAAAGCAGCAAAAAATAAAGGATATTGAACATCAGGGCGACGATTTCGTGCATGAGATATTCGAAGAGCTCAATAAGTCGTTCATAACCCCGATAGACCATGAGGACATTTCAGCGCTTGCCTCTGCTTTTGACGATGTGCTGGATTACATCGACGGCACAGCGACGCGCTTTATCCTTTACGAGATAAAAAAGCCGGAAGAGAACATGATAAAGCTGGCAGAAGTGATCGTAAAACAAGCCAATGAATTGAACACTGCAATGCAGGGTCTGCGCAACATCAAGAATCCGAAGGAGATCGAAAAACGGTGCATCGAAGTGAACAGGCTTGAAAATGTAGCTGATGACCTGTACAAGAGATCAGTGGCTGACCTTTTCAAACGGACAGATGCTATCGAGATCATGAAGCTGAAAGAGATCTATGAACGTCTCGAGTTCGCGACTGACAAGTGCGAAGATGCTGCGAACGTCATCAGCGACATCGTGGTAAAGAATAGTTAAGAGGATGATTTTCTGTCAGTCGTGTTGGTGATCATAAATGTTTGATGGTTTAAGTACAACAGTTATTTTAATAATCATTATCGCATTATTTTTTGATTTCGTGAACGGATGGAATGATGCGGCAAATTCGGTAGCTACTGTAGTATCGACAAAAGTCCTCACCCCCATAAAAGCCGTTGGTCTTGCTGCGTTCATGAATTTTATTGCTTTTCTTATTATGCCCCATGCGGTGGCGCTGACCATTGGAAAAGGAATTGTCGATATTTCTATAGTTACTCCCACATTGATCCTCTCAACACTGTTAGCAGCTATCTTCTGGGGCGTGTTCATGACGCAGTTTGGCTTGCCGATATCTATGAGCCACACACTGATAGGGGGTTTTATGGGCGCAGGTATAGCTGCGGGCGGGTTCCAGGTTCTAATAATGAGTGGAATAACCAAAGTCCTGTTATTTATCGTTCTGGCCCCGATATTTGGTTTTGTGTTCAGTATGTTGTTTTCCGCCGTGTTGTTCCGCGCGATTCGAAAATTACGTCCTTCTACTATTAACAGGGTATTTGGAAAGCTCCAGTTGCTCTCTGTGAGCTGGTACTCTCTCGGGCACGGTGCCAATGATGCTCTCAAGACCGCCGGTATTATTTCTGCACTTTTGATCTCGGTTGGATATATGGATATAAATGCGGATATTCCTACCTGGGTTATTCTCTCCGCATATATCTCCATTGGACTTGGAACCCTGATAGGCGGCTGGAAGGTGATACGGACGATGGGCATGAAGATCACTAAATTGCGACCCGTTGACGGCTTCAGCGCGGAGACTGGCGGTGGAGTGCTACTGTTTTTGACGTCCATTTTCGGGATCCCGGTAAGCACAACGCATGTTATCGCGGGTTCGATAATGGGCGTGGGCGCGACAAAACGCGCGACAAGCGTCCGCTGGGGTCTTGCCCGCACAATAGTAGGCGCATGGATTTTGACAATCCCGGCGACCACTTTTGGAGGTTTTGTTGTCTATAAGGCGTTTGTTCTTCTGAATATCACTTTATAAATCCGCAGAGGAAAGAAACGTCCTGGTTTCTGAGGCTGTCAAAAAGTTTGGTGTTGGGAGAGCTATCATGAAATATTTGAAAATTAGAAACCGCAGATAAAGGCGCCCAGAGTCACGAGCCTCCAGAGTCGCGCCTCTGGAGGGCGCATACACGTATGCCCTCAAG
>JAHIFK010000154.1 GCA_018900975.1 Methanobacteriota archaeon | reverse complement strand
TTTGTCGAAGGATTCCCACACATTTGACAGCGCAAGCAGGTTTTTTGACAGGGGATATTCCTGTACAAGTTCCCAGTTCTGGTGTACGTGTTCTGTATTTCCCAGGAATTTTTCAGTGCCGTTCTTTATTTCTTTCTCCACGGGGTCGAACGGGTCTTTCTGGCTTGCAAGAAAACCGAACTCAAGCAATTCATGGAACTTTTCAGGAAGCGGCAGGTCTCCATTCTTATCTGCGTCATAATTTTCACCACCCGCGAAAAGCGTGCTCAATATCATCCTGTTCATTGTGAGCGTTCCAGTTTTATCAAGGCACAATACAGTTGCAGATCCAAGCGTTTCAACCGCGGGCATGCGCCGGGTCAGAACCCGTTTTTTTGACATGCGCCATGCACCCATGCTCAGGAATATTACAAGGACGACAGAGAACTCTTCAGGCAGCAGCGCCATGCTCAGGCTCAGTCCAGCCAGGATGCCGTCCAGCCATTCGCCCCTCATGCCGAACACGATCACGACAAGAATACACAATATTGATCCTGCGATCGCAAAATTCCGGACAAGCACTCTCGTTTCTTTCCGCAGGGGCGTATCTTCCTGGTCAATACCCTGCAATGCCCTGCCGATCTTACCCATCTGCGTGCGGATACCAGTTGAGGTGATCTTTACCATGCCGTGTCCCTGAACTACCAGCGTTCCTGAATAGACGAAGGGTAGATCATCCCCGCCGGGCTGCACCTGCGCGGTCTTTCCATCCCACAGTGATTTCCTGACAGCAAGCGACTCCCCGGTAAGCAGTGATTCGTCAACCATGAGATTTGAGCAAATTAGCACTACACCGTCAGCAGGTATGCGGTCGCCTTCTCTTAAGATCAAAACGTCATCCCTTACGACTTCCCGCCCCGGAACTCTCTTTTGTTTCCCCTCCCTCAAAACAAGCGCCCTGGGGCTTGAGAGGTTTTTCAATGCCTCAAGCGCCCTCTCGGTCTTTCTTTCCTGGTAAAGTGTTATTCCCACCACTACAAATACAAAAAACAACAGCATCATGGCATCGCTTTTTTCACCGAGGAACAGGTAGATGATACCAGCACCCAGAAGGAGCAGCAGCATGGGTTCGCGAAAGACGTTCAGAAGTATGGAAAAAAGGCTCTGCTGTTTTTGAGAGGGCAGTTCGTTATAACCTTCCTCCTTTAACTTTCTGACGGCATCTTCTTCCGAAAGTCCTGTCATACCCTCAATATCAAACTTTTGTTCCATATCTGATCTTGGAGAATAATTTTGTTAATTCATTCTTCTCATTAGCGATATATTATTTAAAAACAATCATATTGTATTGGAAAATTTAAATTTCACATTGAGATTTAAACGATTAATCTACTGATTTTTTATTGGGATAAAATATATACTTTTGTAACAAGAATTGTCAATCAGTGAAAAAAAGGGATGATGACTCTGGTATTTTCAACGATGGAACTTGCCGCGATTTTTGCTTCTGTACTGATCATTGCAATTTTACCCACATTGGAAGATGTGCCAATAAAAAAATTACAAAGCTAAGGGTACGGAATGCAGGTCAGATAGCTTTCCTTCCTTCACTTTTCAACTACTCATGCTCCTGAAACTTCTTCAACTCCCTTGCTCTGTATTCCAGCATACGCGCGCGTATAACTGATAACGCCACTGATGCGATGAGAATTGCAGCTACGACGCCCAGGGAGACCATGATCGGGATTTTATTATCTGCTCCATAGGGAGTTCTTCCAAAGAGCCCCAAAGTTTAAATATTTTATCATATATTGTAATATCGTCTGAAATAAGATTACATAAATGAGATGATGCCTATGCAATCCAATACAGGTTCTTACTGAAGATAAATCCGTTCTTCCTGGTTACCCACGCCGGAACGGCAGTAGAACGAGAACGAAGAGGGGGTAAATAAAACCAGTTAGAGTATAAATTATTATAAACGGAGAAGTTATATATGGCAAATGATTTAAAAGAAATGGTAAGAGCTGCAAAACCTTCAGTCGCGGTTGTAGGTCTGGGTGGAGCCGGCTGCAACATTACTACATGGATAGCAGAAAAAGGAATGGCAGGTGGCAGAATCATAGCCGCTAACACGGATGTTAACCATCTTGCAACTATGAGCAAAGCAGACAAACTCATTTTACTTGGAGAAAAGGTATGTAAAGGACACGGTTGTGGAGGCTACCCTGAGGTTGGCGCCGAGGCAACAAAAGAGAACCTTCCAGAGATAAGGGCAGAGCTTGAGGGTGTAAACCTCTTATTCCTGGTAGCAGGTCTGGGCGGAGGGACCGGCACCGGGGCAATACCAGTAGTTGCCGGAATTGCCCGCGAACTGGGAATACTCACCATCTCATGCGTAACAATCCCTTTCAAGATCGAGATGGCAAGAAGAGAAAGGGCACGGAATGCGATAAAAGCTCTTTCCGAGAGCTGCGATTCGACAATTGTTATTGATAACTCCAAGCTCAGGGAGGTAGCCGGTAATCTGCCGCTAAAAGAGGCCCTTGCAGTCGCCAATGCCCTGGTTGGGGCATTTGTCAAGAACGTAACAGAGACCATTACCCAGCCCAGTCTTATAAACCTCGACTATGCTGACCTCAGGGCAGTGATGGAGCGGGGCGGGATTTGCGCGATCGGTATAGGTGAGGGCGATGGTGAAGACAGGGTTGCCAGGGCGGTCAGCCAGGCGCTTGCAGTACCCCTGCTGGATATCTCTGACATGTCAGCGACCTATGGTGTCCTTATCCATATCGTGGGCGGTGAAGATATGACACTGGAAGAGGTGGCTGTTGCTGGTGAGCTCATCATGGACAGGGTGCCAAATACCAAACGGGTTATCTGGGGTGCAAAAGTGGACAGCAACCTCACAGGAAGAGTGCGGGTTATGTCTGTTCTCACCGGGGTCGCAAGCCCCTTTATGGCGGGCGAATAAGAATAGAATAAGTAAAAATAAATGGACTGCTGATGGGTGATAAATGGCACCCATCGTTTTCTTTTTATTATTATGAAGTTAGATTTACATTCAGTACCGGGTTCAAATTACATCTAACTCGGAATTTAAGTTCAAAGACTCTTTATTTTTTAAACTCAAGTCTTCTTCTTTGAATTTCTTTAATGATGTCTCTAACAATTCAGAGATTATTTCATCTTTTTTGTCTATTTCTCTTATCCAGATTCTTATGTTTAGCGTTATCTTGGAGTCTGAAATATCAGATATTAGGACATTTGGCTCGAAACTACTCATATTAACCTGGTTTTTATATAATTTAATATTTGTTAATTTGAATAATTTAGTTATAATATACTTTTCTTCAGGATGTACATTTGGAAGTATTTTGGGATGCATGTCCGCCTCTTTTTTGATGATTTTCTTGACTTTTTCAGAATCGTATGTATATGGTATTACAAGTGGTATTGTGAGTTCCACAAAACCAGATTTCGTGTAGTTAATAACACTGGACGATATTATAGTAGAGTTCGGTATATAGAACAATCTGCCATTCTTATTCCTTAGAACCGTTCGTGTTAGTGTAACATCCTTTACTTTGCTGATACCTTGCACACTGCTACTTATGCCTGGCATACCAACTTCAACCCAGTCGCCTATCCGGATCGGTCTTTCAATTGATATCAGTATTCCGGATATGAAATTTTGGATTATTTGCCGAGACGCTAATGCAACTACAATACTGATAATTCCCAGTGAAGCAATAAGGGCGTTCAAATCCAATTTAAGCACGTAATATATGCCGTAGTAGGATCCAAGTAAAAAAATCGCATATTCTGTCAATCTTGCTACTAACTTGGAAATGCGTTTGGAAAGTTTATCATCCAATATTCTCCTTACTAGAGCGTATGATAATTTACTTCCAACCAGTGTTAGAATGAAAATAAATATGAATGTCAAGAGACTTTCTAAAGAAACTGTACCTATCGATATCATAGCTCCAACTATTAATATAATGGAGCCACTTATTTAAAAATGCTTTCTTCGGATTATGCCCGGTTAGTGCAATAACAGGTTTGATAAAAGCAAAATAAACCCTAATGCTATGCTGTTCAAAAGATTATATTCAGCCTCATTTCGTCCATATTTCCTCTTTAACATGCACCAGTACCTCATTATTTATATTAAAGTGTTCCGGCGAATAACCCTTGAGACGCCTGTTTTCCCATACCCGGAAATCATCAATATCGGGTATGGGCGTTGTATCCTCAGTCACCTAGCCTTCTTTTTCTCTCAATTATTTTAAGCCTTTCAGAAGGCTGGACTTCATAATAACCTCTAAGTTTAAATATCTTATCATATCTTATCATAAAAAATGATAATGCTATTGAAAAATCCTGCTGGATGTATGCCCGGAGTAAGTGATGCCGCTTATGTGTCAGAATCGGCAGTGATTATAGGGAACGTGGAAATAAAAGGGGACGTCTATATTGCGCCGCATACTACCGTAAGGGCTGATGAGCCTGGCTCTGCAATAATAATCGGAAGCTGCTGTAATATACAGGACAATGTCTCTGATTTTGTCAGCAGAGTTGTACGCACCAATTACACTAATAGATAAAAAATATGAAAAATTAATTAAACTCACAATGCAATTTAATACTCCATGAAATTGATCAGGAAACGTAATGCAACGGGCTTTTTTCTTGCAGACATCGATGATATGACTTTCAATTTTGAAAAATGAAAATATTTAAAAAAAGGTAAAATTATGGATATAACACCACTTTAATGACTTTTGGGCTTATCGCCATTGCTGAGCTTGGTGATAAGACACAGCTTTCAGCTATAACACTGGCAGCAAAATATGAATCTCCATATTTTGTGTTTATAGGGGCAATACTCGCGCTTGGACTAATAAGCCTGATCGGCGTACTTATTGGGACAAAATTGTGTGAAATATGTAAAAGCCATTACAGGTTAAATCAATTTGTCTAAAACATACCCTTGATGCAAATAAAATCGAGATTTTGAATAAAGAAATTGGAAAATGTAAAGAAAGATTAAACGAGTTCGAAGAATAAGTCCTACAAAAAGGCAAAGTAACAGGTCATTAGACATCTTATGCTCTATGATGCTTTTTACCTGTCGCTTGATTACCTTCTTACCATAATCCTGGTTATGGTGATAGGAGTTGTTGCAGCAGAATTCCTGGTTGAGATCGGCTGGATTCACAAAATCGTTTTCATGGTTTCGCCTGAATTATCAGGATGACTATTCCGGTTACAGTACTGGTATTTGTCCTGATCGATGCAGGATTTTTGGATGTTCTGGCGGATTTTTTAAAGGAACATGCCGTTTTTATACCTGTGCCGGGTGAAGCACTTCCCATAATAGCAGCTCAATTTACAGCTAACATTGCAGCTTATACTATTGCCGGAAACCTTCTTTAAGCAGGAATTCTGGGCACAAAAGAAATAGATATAATTAGACGCTTTGAGATGCAGAGCCGCCACATACATGTCTTCCATAATCTACTGATTTTCTATAGCATCTATATATTCTTGGGAAAAGCCATATATTGATAGGCGCTCTTTATTCAAACTGTATAAGGAAGACAGATTGGAATAAAATAGAAAAACATAAAGACAGGATGCACTATTATATTTAAAGAGAGAGGACGATTGAAATGGGTTTAAAAGAATGGATAATTCCACAGGATAAACACTTTTTTAACATGCTTGAGAACGAATCGCAGAATGTTCTTGAAGGCTCGAATGCATTCCTTGATATGCTGAAAAATTACGAGAACATAAATGAAAAGCAGCAAAAGATAAAAGATATTGAACA
>JAHIFK010000153.1 GCA_018900975.1 Methanobacteriota archaeon | reverse complement strand
GCAAGAAATGGACATTGTAAAGCAATGCTTCGGGATTCAGCATACCCCGAAACTACAAAGCGCCAGCGCAATCATGCCCCGCAGCTCTGCTGCGGTTGGGTGCGCTGGCGCAACGTTTGACTAAAGCTGCCGGGCTTACTGTGGAAGAATTTGAAAAGTTGGAACGGCGCTCTGTGACTGAAAACATGCGCTCGTTCTCAAGCTCGAGAGGATGATAGGAAACTAGAAAAACTTTATAGTATCCTAATAATTGGGCGCCCAAGAATCATCAAAATTCATTTCATCATCCATTGTTCTATACTCCTAATTGAGATAGTTTGTTGTATATTAGTTGTAATATATTATGGCCACAGTATATTAGACAAAAAAGTTTAAGTACAATTACAGTGATAAAAAAATATTATTGGGTGGTAAGAGTGTACATTCTTGAAAACTTGGATTATACAATAAAAATTTTAGAAGAAGAACAAGAACTTTTTTTACAAAATAGGGATTTACTTGAAAGAGAAAGTAGAAAATTGGAGGTACTGAGACCAACTTATATGGAGTTCAATGAACTCTACGGAAGGTTTCGTGAGAATGTTAATGATATTATAGCTGCTAATTCTGATTTAAAAGAAATTAAGCGAATGTATAATAGAGGAGAAATAATGCAAGAAAACTTCCTCTTGAGAAATAATCAGCTCAAGGGTAGAATTCAAGACTCTTATATTAATCTGAAAGAAGACATATTCCCCAAGTTAAAAGAGTTAGCCAGTCAGATTTCTGTTTCTTCCGCTTCAGAAGAGAAAATAAAGGAATTTGAGAAAGAAAGGGATGGTGAAATCAATAAAATTGATAAAAAAATTATGGGACAGAATGCTGTTGAAATGATCAAGCCATATTTAAAAGAATTAATTCCCACCTTAATTAAAAAAGCTATTACAATTACAACAGGAGTGCCTTTATAGGTTTAACAAAAAATGATGGACCCGAATTGGTGTATTGAGAACACAAGACTGGCGATTGACTACTTTAAAGAAAAACAAAGTCAACACTCTGAATGTGAAGCAAAGCTGGATAATCAAAGGAAAAGTGAGAAAGAGTTAGATGATGTGTATTGGAAAATTAGGGGGTTTCAAAATAGATTTGATAGATATTACAGTGAGGCAATTAGTACTGTAAACAACCTTGATAGCCTGGAAGTTGAACATAATAAAGGTGGTGTGAAAGATGAGGGCTTTCTTCATCGACAAAGTCAACTCAAAAATAAATTAACAGATATTTTTCAAAGCCTGATAGAATTACATGATAAAATAAAAAATTCACTCCCTATAAATAATATTAAAGAACCAGGAAGAGAAATAATTGATCCTTCTTTTATAAAAAATAGAGAAGAAGAAATAGATAGAAAGATTAAATCTGTAGAATGTGATAAGAAACTCAATAGAATTAAAAAAAATTTAGAGTTAGAACAGGCAAAATCCAGGGCATTGGAGAAAAAAGTGGGCACAACTCTTTATGAATTAGAGGTTATAAATTCTGAATCGTCGGATGAAATAACAAAAAATAGAATATCAGAATTAAGCAGGTATTTAATGACATGGACAACCGAATAGAAGATATTTTGACTCAAAAATTGGAAGAACTTGTATCAGTTGATATAAATAATTCAGTTCAGGATACTTTAATTAAAGCAAAAAATATTCGTGCTGATAAAATAGTAGTGCATGATGAAACCACGGGGGATTATTGGGTTATATCTTCCTGGAAGTTGTGGGCATTAGATCCAAATATTGCTCTCAAACAGGTGTACATTGAAAATAGGAAGATTTTTGAAAAAGTCAAAACAATATCTAATCAAGAAGACATCACCAAAATAATTCCTGAATTATATGAGATTCCGGGATTAATTGTTGTTAAAGACGAAAAAATAAAAGGTTTTATTTCTCTCACTGATTTTTTGGAAGAATTTGATAGGAAACCTCGCTCTTTTTTAATACAAAAGGCTAAAATAAAGGGCGCTTTGGCTGGAGTTGGGTTGCATGGGTCTTATGTGGGAATTGATTTACGAAATGGAGATCTCAGGGGAGCGGACTTAAGTAAAGCAGATCTAAGTAAAGCTAACCTTCGAGGTGCAGACTTAACTGGTGCAATACTGAAAGGTGCAATTCTGAAAGATGCAAAATTAGTCCGGGCAAAATTAACCGCAGCAAATTTAATTGAGTCAATATTAGCAGGTGCTGATTTAAGATATGCTGAATTATGGAGTGCGGATCTTGAAAGAGCAAATCTCGAGGGTGCAGAGCTTAGCGATGCTGTACTTTATAGAGCTAATTTGAAAAATGCGAATTTGAAGAATGCAGACCTTCGAAATGCTGGTTTAATGTCAGCAAATTTGAGTGGGGCTGACCTCAGTAATGCAAATTTAAGACAGGCAAACCTTAAACTTGTAGATTTTGACGAAAAAACAAACTTAACTAATATTGATATAGATTCAATAACGATAGATAATCTTACAAGCAGCGCTCTAAAAGCTAAATGGCCTCCAGAAGTTCAAAAAATCCTGAGGGAAAAATTTGACTGAAAAATCTTAAGTTGGTATTTTAATTATTGGTATAATTTTTTTTAATCCGGGTATCTGATTGTAGACTTAATAGGCAGGCTAATGATATCATTATTATATGAATTATAGTTTTTTTTTATGCAATATGAATAAAATTAAAAAACGAATTAATTTTAGAATTATATAGCCTCTATTGTTTTTTTCATACCAGCCCAAGAGAGAAAGTCCAAACAATAGGACACCTTAAGCAAGCACTGGAAGAACCGAAGAAAGTTGATAGTAAATGAAATTTCAAGGTACCAACACAACTTTCAGAGAGTCCTTCGCCTCTCCTGCTATCTTAAAACCCTTCTGTATATCTTCCAGTTTCAGCCTGTGCGTTATCATATCAGAAACATCAATCTTTCCATCACTTATTAACCCAAGAGCTTCTTCAAGGTCAACCGGAGCCGCGCCGTAGCTTGATACGATGCTCAATTCATTCCTCCAGAAGTCCTCAACTGGAATTGGAAGGTTCCTGTTCGGTATGGCAAAGAGCATTATTATCCCTTTCCTGTCGATATACCTGAACGCCGCCTCAAAAGCAGGCATCGCGCCTGTGCACATGATTATCCTGTCAGCTTTCACGTCCAGCATTGCATTTGCATCGTACACTTCATCTGCCCCGCACTCTTTTGCCATTTTTAACCTGTATTCATTAATATCAGTTGCAATGACTTTTGCTTTTCTCAGCTTAGCCAGCTTTATATTCAGGAGACCGGATATCCCTGAACCCATGACCAGAACGGTCTGCCCTTCGCTCACTCCGATCATTCTCTGCGCCCTGACCACACAGGCAAGGGGCTCAATCAATGACCCCTCTTCATAAGAAACATCGTCTGGCAGGACATAAGTGCCATTCTCAACGTTAATTTCAGGCACCCTTACGAACTCGCTGAAACCGCCCGGGTCATAGTTGCCTTTATGCAGGGTCTCGCAGGCAGTATGGTTCCCGGAAAGGCAGTATTTGCACTCATTGCACGGTACATGATGGCTCACGAAAACCCTTTGACCGATGCTGTACTTTTCTGACCGCGATTCCACTATATCCCCTGCTATCTCATGACCAAGGACGCGGGGCGCCTTCTTTATGCGGTACCACTCCATAAGGTCAGTTCCACAAATCCCTGAAGCCCTGACCTTTACCAGTATTTCGCCGTCTTTTATTTCAGGTTTTTGTCTATCCTCTATCCTGATATCGTTATTGTTATAATATACAGCTGTTTTCATGGAGTCCATTATTTCAAGCTTTTGTATATCTCGTAAGCCTCATCCAGCGACTTTCCCTCATGAACAATAGCCCTTACTGCCTGGATCATGCCAACAGGGCTGTCGCTCTGGAAGATGTTCCTTCCCATATCAACCCCGGTGGCGCCATCAGATACCGCATTGGTGGTCATCTGGAGTGCCTCTTTTTCTGGAAGTTTTTTACCGCCTGCAATAACAACAGGGACATTACCGCATGCTTCAACCACTTTTCCAAAGTCCTCTGTGTAATAGGTCTTTATAATTTGAGCCCCTATTTCAACACATATCCTTGATGCAAGAGCAAGGTACCTTGCATCTCGCACCATTTCTTTTCCTACAGCAGTCACTGCAAGGACAGGGATGCCGTATTTTTCCCCTTCATCCACGAGTTTTGACAGGTTGTCAATTGTTTGCTTTTCATATTCCCCACCAATATATACGGAGCATGTAATGGCGGTCGCATTGATCCTTATCGCGTCATCAATATTGGTGGTTATTATCTCGTTGGACAATTCCTTCAGGATGCTCTGCCCTCCTGAAACGCGAAGAATTATTGGTATTTCCACAGCCGGGTCTATCCAGTTCCTGACAGCACCTCTTGTTATCATAAGCGCGTCAGCATACGGAAGCAGCGGTTCAACCGTTTCGCTAATATTTGAAAGTCCTGTCGTAGGACCCTGGAAATAACCATGGTCAACAGCAAGCATAACGCAGCGGCCGCTTCGTGGTTTGATTATCCGTGAGAGCCTGTTCTTCATTCCCCAGTTCATATTAAATTTCCTCCTGTTTATTTTCATCGGGTCTAAGCAGTAAATAGCCTTTATCTACCAGCCAGTGATGGAATTCATAAGTAGTATGCAGGCAGTGTTCCTTGCATATATCCCGCATTTCATTGTATTCTGCTGAGTCCTGTTCCTTCTGGTTCATTATCATCTGAATAGGGCATTCAACATCGTTGCAGTATTCTCTTCTTTTGTACTCTACAAATCCCTCGATTGGCATAATCACAGAAATGATTCCGGATATTTAAAACTAACGGAATGAGGTGGATGTAAAATCGTTTGGTGTTACAAAACCGAACTAACCAATACAGAACACAAACTGAAAAATTTAAATAGATTCACCACTTTTGCCGCCTTCCCAGGAGAAGGGTATGGTAAAAACATCATTATGGCACAACGACACCGCAAAAGTCCCACTCGCAGTCATCGGCGTATTCCTTTTACTTCTCAGCGTAATGCTCTCCATCAACATCCTGCGCATGGACGTACGCATGGCAACAGCCATGTCAAAGCCTGTCGAAATATCAGCGCCTGACACCGCGCTCACGTACGCGAAAGCAGACCTTGCGCGCGCCATAAACTACGCAGGCATGGACGCTCTCAAACAGCTTGGAGAAACTCCTGTCATCATTCCTGACAACAACAGCGCCTATTACACAGACGGCGACCCTGACGAATTCACACTCAACCGCGCCCGCGCCCTCACGCGGCATACCCTCAACATATACATAAAAACCAACTATATGTACGACAGGTATGCATACAGGGGATACGCGGTCAACGTAGAACCGCTTGAAACGTGGGACGGGATAGACTTCCAGCCCATCAGGATGAAACTAAAAAGGTCGCTAGTTCCACCGGTCATGCCTCCGGGAGAGAATGGTTACGATACATACTGAAAAGTGAGTGTCCCGCTGCGGATACATCTCAAAGACCTCAAGACAAAGACAGAGGTCATGAACGAGAATATCACCATAGGGAACCTTATCACGGCGCGGTATCCGCTGCTCAAGGACCTGACTGATGAATACAGTATTAGATTGAACGGCTCAAATGCTGTCATGGTCGAGACCACCGCGCTCTCGATGGCATACACCTGGGCGCGCGGATACATGCAGTATTACCGCGGCGCCCCAGAAAACATCGTAAACAACACACACCTCTCGCTCATTCTCAACGGCGCCCTGTTCCTCGACCAGGGATTCGTGTTCAATTCAGTAGATCCAATGAGCATTGTGGAATACGCAAAACAAACAGCATCTGTATTATCAGGCAAGAGCATGGACTACGGGAACGTGTCGCTTGACAACGGTTCGATGAAGATCGACCCGCAGCAGGAGGCTTTCAATTCAACCGGGAATTCTACGGAGGCGCAGGAGGATTATGAGAGGGCAAAGCTTTTCGATATCAATGCCACTCCAATTACTGATTACCTGAACAATGGTTCTGAATACTCGTTCGCAGCGCAGCAGATACGCTCTGAGATCCCGCAGGTGTATAGCACGGCGCTGACAACAGGTGTGGAGAGACATACCTCAGAAACCGAAGGGTCGCACGACGGG
>JAHIFK010000152.1 GCA_018900975.1 Methanobacteriota archaeon | reverse complement strand
ATCAAGAAATAGAACACGGATTGCGCGGAGTACACGTCCACGTATGCCAGCGCACTGGCATACGTGTGCACGCAATCGACTGGCGTGACAGTCGACGCGGATGCGCACGGATCCGTGAAAATCCGCGCAATCTGTGTCATCCGTGTTCTAAGTCGTGATGCGGCCGCATTTTCATACATGGTAACAGGTATGGCTGAGCTTTGCGTTCTTTGCGCCCTTTGCGGTGATAAGTCGATGTGCGGGTCGTAAGCGTAGGTCTTTTTACCACTGTCGCTATCGGTTTCAGGGGTTACGAGACCGACGGGAGGGTTGTTGCATCGATCCATTCCTTTATGTTCGTACTGCTCGATGGGCTTCTTTTCCGGTTTGCTGCTCCTTGTCATTATTAACTATCTATATTATTGTGAATACTTTTAAATATACTCTCTTAGAAATCCAACTCCCCCCTTTAAATCATTCCAACACTGAAATGGAAAATTATTAAAGTATGCAGCATATTTAAACATGGGATTTCATGGATATTATTTATTCCAATCCTGAGAATAGTATATAGAGTCGAAAAAGAAAGATATGTCGTCATAACGGTTTATTATGCACACCCGGAAAGATATGAGGAGGAAAAATGAAAATATCATATGATCCCGAAGTGGATGCCATGAATATAAAATTCCAGTCTGGGAAATACAGCATAAGCAATGAAATCGCCGATGGAATAATCGTAGATTATACTAAAGACGGCAGGGTAATTTCCATTGAGATCCTTGATGCATCAAAAAAGATTCCTCTAAAGAACCTAAGAGATATCACTATAGCTCTACCTTTAGAAGCTATTACCGGGACTCAATAATCCGGAAATAATTTATTCATCGCTAAACGACTCCGAATAGAGCTGTCGGCGCACATTACGAATATCTTTTAATATCTTCTCGGATTTATCTTCATGAAACTTCCGGTCGCTTCACCCTCTCGAACTTCCACTTTTTGCTCAAATCCATAGTCGCATCAATCCCCACCTTCGTCCCAATCCCGTTCTCAGAACGCGGGTCAAGCGTGCTCCCCCTCACGTTCGGATAAATGTAAATGTCTTCATCCCCCTTAACGCGCGTGGCTATCGCAAACTCTATATCGTTGGGATCGAAAATATTGATATCATCATCCACTATCACGACGTGCTTTAAGCTCTTATGAGCCGCAAAAGTCGCCTCAATAGCCTTCTTTCCCTCTTCATCGCTGTTCTTATGTATCTGCACCACGGCATGGAAATACCAGCATCCTCCCGGTGTCATCACAACGTTCCTGACATCGGCTACTTTCTTAACTTCCCTGAATATCAGGGGTTCGTAGGGTACTCCCATCATGATATTATGTTCATTCGCAGCAGGCATGAGCGCATGATATATCGGGTCGCGCCTGTGCATGATCTTCGTGATATATATGACGGGCTGTTGTCTTACAATGTCATACGTGCCGCTGATGTCAACGAAAGGTCCCTCATCCACAAGCTCTGTGGGATGGATGTATCCCTCAAGTACGTATTCGGCATGCGGCACTTTGATACCGTTCCCGCATTCGAATACCTCAAGCGGTTCACCTTTTAGCGCTGCTGCATAGCTATACTCCTGCCCTTCAGGCACGCGGGTAGATATTGCGAACAGCGTCACAGGGTCTATTCCGATAACAATAGCAATGGGTAGCGGTTCTCCCTTTTCAGCGGCTTTCTTATGAAGATTGTAGGTATGCCTGAACTCAACAAGCCGCGCCGCAAGCCTGTCCTTTCCTATAACCCTGAGCCTGTGTATCGATGCGTTCATCAATCCTTCATATTCAGACACAACAACACCAGCGGTAATATACGGGGCTCCGTCGCCTTCATAATGCGTAAGTATGGGAAGCTTTGACAGGTCTGTTTTTTCACAAACTTCTTTTGTGGGTGAATCTTTTACGATCCTGACAATACCTTCAGGAGGGCTTGAAGAAAGGGTCTGGATTATCATATCAGGCGAAACCCCAAGGGCATCTGCCATCAATTCCCTTGAACCAAGGACGTTCATTACAACTTTCCCGCCGTTCACGTTAGTAAAAAGAGTTGGCTCTTTTCCGACAGCGGCACTTACTTCATATACGGGCGAGAGCGGCTTATTAACTTCCTTCAGTTTACCTTCCGCCCTGAGCTTATCTAAAAATCCCCTCAAACTCATTCACGCCACCGCTTGTAGAGGTTATGCTCTATACCCAGAAGGTCAAGAGCGCGTCCAGCCATAAAATCTATCATATCATCAATAGATTCAGGTTTTGGATAGAATGCAGGAGAAGCGGGAAGAATGGATGCGCCTGCCCTGGCGGCTCTTTCCATGTTCTCGATATGTATCAGATTAAGAGGAGTCTCTCGAACCATTAGAACAAGGGGGCGTTTTTCTTTCAGGCAGACATCTGCTGCCCTTGAGAGCAATGTATCTGACATCCCCATTGCAATAGAAGCAAGCGACTTCATGCTGCACGGAGCCACTATCATGCCCCTTGACCGGTGCGAGCCGCTGGCTATCGGAGCCGTAAAATCATCATCCTTATAGACATGGTCGGCAAGTTCCTCTACGTCCTTGACTAAATGATCTGTCTCTATTCCGATGAGCTGCTTTGCAGAATCTGACAGGACTAAATGTGTCTTGATCCCTTTTGTTCTCTTTAAGGTTTCAAGCAGGCGTATCCCGTACTGCACCCCTGAGGCGCCGCTGATGGCAATGATTATTTCATTATTCATGCGATGTTATTTGGTTTGCTTTGTTTGAATAGTTTATGTTATGCAATAAGCAGAAATAAATATCGCGTATTTCAATTATAACCTGTGATACAGATTCTTAAGGACGTAGCATTGCGCATCGGTCTTGGCATCATTTTTGGCGTGTTACTGCTGATGTTCATCGCAATGCTGAAAACCATTTTTTATAAGAACATCAAACAGATCAATTTATTTATTGTCTTCATTCTGATAGCTTTGATAGCATATGCACTTGGCGATATCGCCCTTGATATACTAAACTTTTGACCTTCGTATCCTGAGTTTTCCGATCCATTTCTTGAATTTGCTCTTGTTGACGTTCTTAATCTTGACCCTCAGGTAGCCGCGTTTTGAATTTATAATCATCTTAAATATAGTCCCTTCTGGAAAGGATTCAAGAAAATTTTTGAACTCCCCTGCGGCTGTGTCTTTATTAATTTCGGTAAATTCAATACTCATTCTGTAATATGATATTATTTGAATCAATATATACCTATCTTTTATAGTTGAACTATTATCGTTATTCAACTATCATTTTCCTGAATATCATTTTTCGACAGTTTTCAACAGAAATAATTATATTGGTGCAGGTTAATAATCATTAGTGGTTAATTTATGAACGGGGGAAAGATGTCCGAAATATACAGCAATATTTTAAAAGGCCTTAAAAAAGTAAACGGAGTTAAAATGACCGCGCTTGGAGGCAGGGACGGCTTTCTCATAAGTAAATCTGAAAGCGACGAGTCTGAAAAAATAACAAGGATGGCGGCAGATATGATCAGGGCAGCCGAAACAGCAGGTAACAAGCTCGACAATGTAAGTCTTAACCGAGTGATCATAGATTTTAATGGTAGACAGCTTATTGCAGCTTCTGCAGGACCAAAGGCGGTAGTTTCAGTGATGGCAGAACAAAATGCAAGTCTTGACCCTATCATCTGCGAGCTTGATCGGACTGTTGAGAGAATAAGATACATAATATAACCTGAAAAAGTTCTGGGTTCGCTCGATGAACTGGGACATGGGTAAGGATTAAGTCCAGAAGAAATGTTATTAAGAACATGACAGTTTCAATCGCGCTAGCAGGAAAACCGAATTGCGGGAAATCCACTTTCTTCAAAGCCGCCACCCTTGCCAATGTCGAGATAGCAAATTATCCTTTTACAACAATAGATGCAAATCACGGAGTGGCTTACGCCAGGACGGTCTGCCCGTGCAGGGAACTGAAACTTGATTGCGGACAATGCAGGGAAGGCGTACGGTTCGTACCAATAGGCTTGATAGACGTGGCAGGACTTGTGCCCGACGCGCACAAGGGGCGCGGCCTCGGTAATGCCTTTCTTGATAATCTCAGGCAGGCAAAAGCCATAATTCATGTGATAGACGCTTCAGGAGGGACTGATATAGAAGGCGTTCCAGTACCTGTGGGCTCTCATAACCCTCTTGATGACATAAATTTCCTCGAGCATGAGATAACGATGTGGATATTCGGGATCCTGAAGCGCAACTGGGAAAGGCTGTCGCGCAAGGTGAACGCAGAGGGGCTTAAGATCGAAGAGACTATTGCAGAACAGCTTGAAGGCGCAGGAGTGACTGACGCTCAAGTTAAAACTGTTCTTTCCCGGCTGAAACTGCCAAGGGATAAACCCCATGTATGGACTGATGAACAGATAATCGAGCTTTCCGACATGCTAAGGGCGCTAAGCAAACCGCTTATTATCGCAGCGAATAAGATAGATGTTGCACCACAAGAATATATTGAAAAACTAAAAGAAACAGGCGCGATGCCTGTAAGTGCAGCAGCCGAAGCGGCCCTGCGGCTTGCTGATAAGGGCGGGGCGATCAAATATATACCAGGAGACGACGATTTTACGGAATCGGCAAGCCTGTCTCAGGCGCAGAAAGCGGCGCTCTCAAAACTTCGCGCCCTCATGAAGATAAATGGAGGCACAGGGATACAGAAATGCATCAATGATGCGGTTTTCAACCTGCTTGACCTTGTGGTAGTATTTCCGGTCGAAGATGAGAACAAATTCAGCGACAAGAAAGGGAATATCCTTCCTGATGCTTTCCTTGTGAAAAAGGGAAGCACCCCAAAAGACCTTGCATTCATGGTACATACCGACATCGGCAAAGGATTCCTTTATGCTGTGGACGCCCGCACCAAGATGAGGCTCGGGGATAAGCATGAACTGAAGAATGGGGACATAGTAAAGATAGTTGCTGTGAAATAGTCGGCAAAGCGGAACATTGATAAAAAAGTAAAAGCAATTAAGAAATATATTAACATAGGTTTCTTATGCCCTACGCAGCAGGAGATAGAAAGGAATTCATTGAACGCTCAGGGATCGATCCCGGCTCCCGCATCCTTGATTTTGGAGGGGTGCTATATGAGGAGCTTCCCTCATCTGTATCAGGGATAACGGCAAGGAAGCAGTTACCAAATGCTATCGTCATAAAACCGGCTCTTGTACCCTTCAAAGATTCAGTCTTTGACGCCGTGGTATCATATCACTACTTTGATCTGATACACAAGGATATGATAGGTTACGTATTCAGGGAAGCTGCAAGGGTGCTAAAGAAAGATTCGAATTTCTCGTTCATGCTGCAACTTTGGGCGCCGCAGAATGAAGCGCAGCGGTCAAGCCTGTTCTTCAATGAGCTTCTAAAAGCCAGCGGAGCTATATATGCCCATGAGTTCACTGACATAACAGGGGAGCTTTCCGACTCGGGTTTTTGCGATATAACTGTAGAAACAATAAAACGTAATATAATAATACCCCCTGATTTCGTAAAGTTGCACCTTATCCTCCTTGGCAGCCTTGTGAAAAAAGAGCAGGACAAAGGTATCGCAGGAATCAAAACCCCTGCAAAACAGTACTTCGAACATGTCAAAGAATATGGAGAGGCCATGCTTCCAGCCCTGCATTTTATGGCAAAAAAGATATGAGAAGAAGACATCTTGAGATGACTCTGGAGAAGCTTTCAGGCTTTCGGACTCCTGACCCCTTGAAAGAGCAGTATTCAACCCCGGCAACGGTGGCGGCAGAACTGCTTCATTTTGCTTTCATGAGAGGGGACCTCACGGACACTGTCTATGACCTTGGGTGCGGCGGGGGGATCCTTGCTATCGGGGCAAAGCTTCTGGGAGCAGAAAAGGTTATAGGTTTTGATGATGATAGTGACGCACTTGAGATCGCACGGGCAAACGCAGAAAGACTTGGCGTAAATGTCGAGTTCGTTTGCAGCGGTATAAACGACGTAAGCGGAAAAGCGCACACAGTAGTGATGAATCCACCGTTTGGCGCCCAGGTGAAAGGGAGCGACCGTCCATTTTTGAGGAAAGCCCTCGAATTAAGCGGAGTGGTTTACTCCATACACAATGCCGGAAGCTTGGAATTCATAAAAAAATTCATAAGTCCTGCAGTCATAACGGACTATCAAACGATTGATTTTCCTATAAAAAGGACATTCAGGTTTCATACGAAAGAAGTACAGGTCATAAAAGTTGAGATATACAGAATAGAGAAAAGATAGAGGGATCATTATTAGAATCAAGAGAAAGAAAGCCACAGGCAGAAGAAAGCTTGTAAAAGGCGACGCAAAATCAAGAACATTAAAGAAAGACGATAAACATCCTGAAGATAAAATAGAAGAGGATGTCGAAGAGACTGAAGAAGATATCGAGACAATTGAAGAGGATATCGAAGAGACTGAAGAAGATATCGAGACAACTGAAAAGGATGTCGAAGAGACCGAAGAAGACATCGAGACAACTGAAAAGGATGTCAAAGAGACCGAAGAAGATATCGAGACAACTGAAAAGGATGTCAAAGAGACCGAAGAAGAATTAGAGAAGACAGACCGGTCGGTGAAAAAACCCCGAAACGAAAAGGAAACGGGAAAGATAGTACTTCCTGGGGAGCTCATCGGCACTTCAGAGGAATTCATTCCGAAAAAAGGAACATTTGAAGACAGGGGTAGTATATATGCAGCGTCCACAGGATATGTGAGAATAAACGCCAAGGAACGTTCGATTGCAGTTGAACCTGTAACGAATATCCCCCCGCAACTTGCAGTAGGGGATATTGTTGTTGGACAGGTCACAGACATGAAAGAATCTGTAGCGCTTGTGGAGATAGCTGGTATAAAAGGCAGGGGCGAGCGTGCGATAGTGAACGCAGCGGGCGCAGCAATTCACGTTTCTAATGTCAAAGACGCTTATGTCAAAGACCTGTCCTACGAATTTGCGCCTTTTGATATAGTGAAAGGAAGGGTCCTTGACCTTCGGAACATGCGCCTTTCAACCGTGAACAAAGAACTCGGCGTTATGAAGGCTTACTGCGGAAACTGCAGGACTGTTCTGAAAAGAGAGAATGATAAACTCAAATGTCCCAACTGTAAGAGAACTGAAACGAGGAAAATGTCTTCTGATTACGGGACAGGTATAATTTAGGTGAGAACATGGAACTTACTATAGTAAATAAGACGGATAACGAGATCAGCATAAAGGTGGCAGGAGAGTCGCATACTCTCCTGAACACGCTTAAAACAGCTTTACTTAACAACAAGCATGTTGAGATAGCCACATACGATATCAAACACCCCACGATAAGCGAACCTATACTTTTTGTGAGAACAGACGGCGCCGACCCCATAGAAGTGATAAAAAAAGCGTCAGGTGAACTCGTCAAGGAATGCGACGAGTTTATCAAGTTATTCAAGAAGAAGACGAAGGATTAATTAACGCTTTATATTCTTCATCTATAATGTTATCCAGAGCTACACCGTGCTCCAGCGCTACCAGTATAGCGCTGACCTCAATTTCAACGAGCTTTGAGAGTTCGTCCCTTTTTTTATTTATAAGCGATATCACCCTGCGTTTATCCATTCCGGTTTCTGCTGTTATGCGCTCAATTATCCTGTCAAAGATCGAACGCTCCTCCTCCTCGAAAACACCTGGCTTGAATCCATGAGGGGCCTCTACAGAGGAGAGATCAAAAGCAGGATGAATAATATCTCCCTCTCTTTTTAAGAGTCCGGCTTTCTCTGCCTCCAGAACTACTTTTTTTGCCTGATCTGGAGAGAACCAGTTCAGGTCAAAAGAGAGGGCAAGTATGAACTCGCTCTCTTTTAGTGAGTCCTTCCCCTTTCTTTTGAAAGGAACAGAAACAGTATATATCAGGTCGGTCATTTGGGGGCGTTCTTTATGATCTCATCAACAATGGTATCTGCAATTCTTACGCTTTCAGTCCTGCCCATGCCATCTATGTGGTGAACGTTCATCGTGAGTATCCCGCTATCGAGACTTGTTCGTACAAGGAAGGAGTCTCCCTTGAACGGAACGCGGTCGAACTTGTCATCAAGGAATGAATATTTGAGGGTTACCCTGAAATCTATCGTTCCCTCATTTGTAACATCCCTGAGTACGGATTCGATCGTGTCTTTATTGAGGGAAGAAAAATTTACAGTTCGGTCAGTTATTTCAATTGTAATACTTCTCTTTGCCTGGACAGGGCGCAATTTCATGTCTGGTGAATCGGTTATGAACGTTCCGAACTGCCCGTTCATCCCGGCCATCGACCTGACAATGAATGGGAGGTCTGACTGAAAATTATATTTTCTCTCAAATTCTGGCTTAGGAGGAAATTGATGATAAATGCGTTTCATATTATTTCTGTATAATCCGGGCATCTTAAAAGCTTTCTGCTAAGCATTAATTATCCTGTTGGTGCATTAAGAGGTATATGAAGTACGATGTCGCGGTTGTTGGCGCAGGTCCAACAGGTGCTATCGCATCGAAATATGCCGCCAGGAACGGGGCGCGAACGCTGCTGATAGAAGAGCACTCAAGCATAGGTTCTCCAGTCCAGTGCACCGGGCTTATCAGCAAGGCCGCACTTGTGCAATGCGAAATCGGGGAAGGCAACTTCGTCCTATCCAGAATGAAGGGGGCTTTTGTGTATGCTCCGAATGGGGATGAACTCACCATCCGGGGAAAAGATGTTATGGCATACGTGATTGACCGAAAAGTTTTCGACAGGGAGCTTGTGGAACACTCTCTTGATGCAGGCGTTGAACTCATGTTGAAGACGCGTTTTATGGGGCTTCAAAATGGCGGGATCTCAGTATTATCAAGCGGTGTAATAAAGGATATCCAGGCAGATCTCATTATCGGGGCTGACGGCATTATGAGCAGCGTGGGCAGGGCAGCAGGGCTTCCCAGATGCAAGAAATTCCTGTCAGGGATACAGTTCGAGGCTCCATATCATGCCAGAGACCCTGAATTCGTTGAGATATTTACAGGAAATAACTTCGCGCCTGGTTTTTTTGGATGGGCTGTGCCTTTTGCTGGAATGGCCCGCATCGGTCTTGCAAAAAATATGGGTTATAAGCCGGCATTGAATTATCTTGAAGAACTCATTAAGCATCCCGTGCTTGCTTCAAGATACACTGGTTCGCGCACAGAACATGTTGTCGGAGGCATACCTCTGGGCCCGCCTGATAGAACGGCAAAGGAGAACGTTTTGCTTGTTGGCGATGCGGCAGGGCAGGTGAAACCCACGTCAGGGGGCGGTGTCTATATGGGAGCAGTATGCGCAAAGATAGCAGGCGAGGTTGCGGCGCGGGCTGCGCGAAAAGAAACCGACACTGGAGAGTATGAAAAAAGGTGGCGCAACGCGGTGGGAAGGGAGCTTTCGATAGGGATGATCATTCATAAGAGCCTTGGGAAGTTAAGCGATGAAAACCTGAATGAGTTCATAGGGTTCCTGAACCGTCCCGGGATGAGTGAGCGCATCACGAAATACGGCGACATGGACCATCCTTCCGTGCTTTTGAAGGAACTGCTCAGGGGCGCTGATAAGATGCGGCTTGTAAGGCTGCTTGGAGTTGCGTTCAAGACGCTGTTTTGAATGAAAAAAAGCAAAATAAGCACTTATTATCATAAAAAAATACGGGCGGGGGCGCCGATTCGACAGGATAAACAGGATCGACAGGATACGAGCCAATAATGCACATCCATTTTATCCAGTAAATCCTATCTGAAAGTCACAAATCGCACTGAATTAATTTGTGGCGCCTCCGCAAAACCCAATGCGTCGTCGTATTATTTTGAACGCCAGTAATGTGATGGAGAATTAACAACGAACTCACAGCGAACTTAATACGAACTCACGACGACCTGAGTTAGTCCGAGTTCGTACCAGTTCGGTGTTGATTTTTAATAGGGTTCATTTTCTAATTTTAAGCTATATTATCAGGTCTGCTTTAGGCTCACTTAATAACATCCACCAGCGCCACCCTTTCAAGCACAAGCTCTGGAAGCTTATCCTTCCCCACAGCTTCAAGCTCCTCATTCGTAATACCGAAAACTTTCATGAGCGCCTCTTTTTTAGACACATTATATGCAAGCACATACTCATGTATTATTTCATCAAATATTTCATCAAATCCCGATAGTTCTGTTTCTCCAACAGCCACGAGCACGATATTGTTCTCACCCTTATGTATCCCCAGCTTAACTGCCCTGCTTATCTGGCGCGTGCCTGCTGCATACAGCATTATTTCCTTGGAGAGGTCGTTCGCGATAGCGGTCCCGGTCTTGAATGAATTTATTGCCTTTTCCACCGCGAACCTGATGTGTTCCTCGCCTGCGATCTTATCAGCGTCCAGCGCCTGAATGGTCAGGTTATTTTCAATGCTTATCTTTTTAAGCTTATGCAGGAACTCTTCCACGTCATCTATGGACACCTTGCCTTCAAGGATATGAATCATCAGTCTTTAAACGGGGTTTTTCATGAAAAAGGTAGCGATGAAAAAATAGTTAAACTCAGAAAGCAGTAGTTAAAAGTATGATGCTTGAAGAGCTGATCGCAAAGATTGAAAATGTGAGCAAAAGTGAAGTGAAAAAGGCCGCCCCTTCGGACGCCAGGGATATCCATCAAATCATAATGGAGTCAGTTCCCAGAGGTCCACACGATAAGATGGTATTGGGCTACCTGACATCCCTCTGTGCTGAACGCATGTATCCAGGGACTTTTGAACTCGATGTGAACGGGCTTGACTATATCGGGTTTGAACTTGAAAAAGGCATTATCGCGGTTGAAGTAGCCGGGGATAACCTGGGTTCGTGCATGAGACATGGAAAGATAATCGCCAAAAAAGTCGGCGATGAAACTGGAAGCTCTATGGTTGGCGGTGAGATCGATGCGGACGAAATAAATAGCATCGGCAATACCCTGGGTGGAAAGATCAACGTGAAAAAGGTGCACACGATATCAAAAGATCAGGGAGCAGAGATCTTTATTAAGGGGGTCAAGTTCAAACGCGGTTTCCTTGACAGGTTACTGGGACGATGAGCCGAATTTCACGACAGGACATGCCCTTGTGCATTTCCCGCAGCGCGTGCATTTATCGCTTATTCGTGCAGTTCCATTCACTGTGATAGCCCGCGTCGCGCACTGCCCGACGCATACTCCGCATCCTGTGCAAGCCAGGGCTCGAAGGATCGTCTTTTCTGCAAGCCATATCAAATCCCGCGCCTCATCCTCGTTTGCGCCCCGCGCCACAACTGTGCCGCTTGCATAGACATGGACATTGTTCTCCCCTGTCTGCGCAATTATAACGCCGTCGATCGAATTTGTTTCTCCGATAATAGCCAGAAATCCTGATTCAGATATCTGTTGGAGGTTCAGCGGTGTGCCAAAACTGCCCTCTGCTGTCATGCCGCCTGCCCTGCACGGGCGGTAGCCGATGGTCATGGTGAAGTGGACTGGTTTTTTGCTGCATTTCGGGATAATATTTATGCCCTTCTTTTCCGCTATCATCTGAATGGACTTTGGAAGCACCTGCCAGCGCCAGAATCCATATCTTACCCATTCTTCAGGCAGTCCGCTTCTGGATGCATAGTCAAGAAGGTATTTTTCAAGTTTTTCACCAAGCTCAGGATGGATCTCGGATAATCTTGTGAAATCTGCCATGCTTGCTGAAGGACAAAGCCAGCACCCTATCCTGTCAAAACCTTCCTCGTATAAAGGATTGTATTTTGCCTTCTTCCAGAAAAGATACAGCCATACGTGAAGTGCTGTCCAGTTCTGGATCGGCGTTGCTCCTATCTGGTTTCCAACCCACGGGTTCTTCCAGATGTGGTCGCTGTTGGCCCTTACCTCGCTCTCGTATTTTCGCTGACCGATGAAAGAGAGGCAACCGTTCTCGTAATTATTCTCGATTATCTGTGTTATCGCGCCGAGCTTGCATACCTTGCAGCACCATCTTGCCTCGACCGTGGGTGGTCCGAAATTGTCTATGGAATTCCAGAAAGCTTCACCTGAGGAGTGTATCTTCAGTGGCAGCCCGAGCTCTTTTGCGGTCTGTTCCACATTGTCTACAGTCTCGCGAAACTCAAGTCCCGTATCAGCGAAAAGTATATCGAAATCACATGCAGCATCGCGTACAAGCAGCAGTGTCACAAGGCTGTCCTTTCCTCCGGAGTATGAGACCGTGACCGGTTTTCCTGTGGTTTCGGCGACGTTCTTTATGAAGTTGTGCGACTTTTCCTCAAATTTTGTTAATATCTGCATATTTGCTGCAACCGCATCGTCCCAGGTTTTTTCTCCTGCCTGCGGCTGCCTCATTGGTTCTGGTTTGCCGTTCCAGCGCGTTTTTACAGCCATGCCCTTCTCATGTGTGAGCATACGCTGCGCAGTCATGCGCGCCCTTCCTGTGGCGACGACTTCATTTTGCGGCGTCAGCACGATCACCTCATCGTCCTCGACTATGCTTGCCTCAGCGTCGTTCACTCCAGGCGCGAGCACAGAAGCGCCTTTTATTAAAAAATCAACCGCGCCCTTATCTACCACGAGCCATTTCTTCCCGCCGACAAGCCTGCGCGCCCCCTCGAGCCTGGGGATGAACACCCATTCCATCCTTTCGATCTCAAAACGCAAAGCGCCCATAATCGCGCCGTCAAATACCACTTCGTCCATCCTGTCCTCGT